>JBBAGC010000249.1:0-4136 GCA_041655115.1 Spirochaetota bacterium
AATCCTGATGCAATGGATGATATACCAAAGCTTGTAATTGTATCATCAGCAGGCTCTATTGCAGGAATATTTTTCGGGTCTTTATTTGCAACATGCAGATTCCCAAAAGAAGCAACAAAAAGCGTTATAACAGGCGCTGTTGCTGCTGTATCCATTTCCAAAATCATTGATATTTTTACCACAGGAATAATAAGCCCGGAGGTATTTTCCGGACTGGTTATATCCTGCATAACAGCATTTCTTGGGATAATGGCTGGACAGATCATTATTAAAAGAAGGGGCAAATCAGGCCCGCCCAGATTATGAACAGAAACAGAGGTATAATATAGTTATGAAAACCATTTTAAACATAGGTTTAATAGGATTTGGAACTGTAGGTTCAGGGGTTTACGCCCTTTTACAGGAGAACAAAAATATCATATACCTTAGAACAGGTATTGATATTACTATTAAAACCATCTGCGACCTTAATACAGATAATGTAAAAAAGAATACAGAAGGAGTAACAATTACTGACAGGTGGCAGGATATAACTGATGATCCTGAAATTGACATTGTGGTTGAACTAATTGGCGGAATAGACCCTGCAAAAAGCATAATAAAAAGCTCCCTTGAAAGAGGGAAAAATGTTGTTACTGCAAACAAAATGCTCCTTGCTGAAAAGAGCATTGAAATCCTGGAAACACTCAAAAAAACAGGAAATTCCATAGGTTTTGAAGCAGCAGCAGGTGGAGGAATACCCTGCATTTTATCCCTTAAAAAAGGACTTGTTGCTAACAGAATAAAATCTGTTACAGGTATATTAAATGGAACAACAAACTATATTCTTTCCAAAATGGAAGATTATGGAATAGCCTTTGATGAAGCACTTAAAGATGCACAGGAAAAGGGCTTTGCAGAATCTGATCCTACTTTTGATGTGGAAGGAATAGATGCAGGCCATAAAATTGCTATTCTGGCAATGCTCTCATTTGGAAGATCTTTCAGCTTTAAAGATCTTCCTATTGAAGGGATCACCAAAATAAGCCCTATTGATATATCCTACGCTCATGATATGGGTTATGCAATCAGGCTCCTTGGAATTACAAAAATGGTAAATGGAAAGCTGGACATAAGGGTACACCCAACAATGATACCTCAAAGCCATCCAATGGCTTCTGTGCGAAACGAATTCAATTCAATCATGTTTGATACTGACATGGCAGATGCAGTAGTGCTAACAGGAAAGGGAGCAGGAAGCAAGCCAACAGCATCATCTGTAATAAGCGATATTGTTGATCTTGCAAGCAGCAATGGCTATATGGGAGCCTTTACAGGTGAAGCCAAACTTATGAGTCCCAACGAACGCATTTCCAGATACTACATAAGGCTCCTCACTGAAGACAGCCCCGGAATACTTTCAAAAATATCAGGTATTCTTGGAAACTATAACATTTCAATAGCCTCTGTTATGCAAAAAGAGGTGAACGAAGCAAATGTTCCGCTAATTATTGTTACCCATGAAGCTGTTGAAAGCGAAATGTTCCAATGCATTGAAGAAATAAAAAAATTCGACTTTGTCAAAGACAGCATTACAATAATCCGCGTTGAAAATATTTAAAGAGGCTGCAAAATGGCTAATTACAAAGCACAGTTTAAATGCATATCAGGATGCAGCGAAATTTACCCCCTTGATGAAATAGTGTACAAGTGTAAAAAATGCGGCTCCCTCCTTGAAGTGCATCACGACATGGAAGAGCTTTCAAAAAAAAGTGCAGCTGAATGGAAAGCCCTTTTTGACAAAAGAACAGGCACAAGCCAGTGGCCATATGGTAGTGGTGTATGGAGCAAAAAGGAATGGGTTTTGCCTGGAGTTGACAATGAAAATATAGTTTCCATGTACGAAGGAAACAGCAACCTTTTTTGGGCAAAAAGATTTGGTGCGATGTTTGGCATGAATGATCTATGGATCAAAATGTGTGGCAACAGCCATACAGGCTCATTCAAGGATCTTGGAATGACAGTGCTTGTATCAATGGTTAATGAGATGATAAGCAAAGGGAAAAAAATAAAGGCAGTAGCCTGTGCCTCAACAGGTGACACATCTGCAGCCCTTGCAGCATATGCAGCATATGCAGGAATCCCATCAATTGTATTTTTACCAGACAACAAAATTTCCACAGCACAGCTTGTCCAGCCCATGTCCAACAATTCAATTGTAATATCCATGGATACAGACTTTGACGGCTGCATGAAAGTTGTTCAGGAAATAACCAGGGACAAGAGCATATACCTTGCCAATTCAATGAACTCCCTTAGAATAGAAGGACAAAAAAGCATATCTGTTGAAATGGTACAGCAATTTGACTGGGAGGTTCCTGATGTTGTAATTATTCCCGGAGGCAACCTGGGCAATGTATCAGCACTGGGCAATGGCTTTAAAATGATGCTTGAACTTGGCCTTATTACAAAAAAGCCGCGCATAGTCCTTGCTCAGGCTGAAAAGGCAAACCCTCTTTACCTTTCCTATCTTAATGGATTTAGTGAATTTAAGCCTGTAATTCCAAAGAACACCCTTGCATCAGCAATACAGATTGGGGATCCGGTTTCTGTAAAAAAAGCAATAAAAATACTCCAGGAATTTGATGGCATAGTTGAACAGGCAAGTGAAGATGAGCTGGCAAATGCAGCAGCCCTTGCTGATAAAACCGGAATGTACGCTTGCCCTCACACAGGTGTGGCACTTGCTGCACTAATAAAACTTCTGGAAAAACAGAAAATTTCAAAAACCGATAAAACTGTTGTTATTTCAACTGCTCATGGACTTAAATTTTCTGAATTCAAGGTTGGGTATCATGAAAAAACCCTTGCAGGTGTAAACTCTATCCATGCAAATACACCAATACTTCTTCCACCTGATGCAGGAATAGTTCAGGAAGCCATAGAAAAGGCTCTTTTAGCAGCAAAAAATTAAGCCTGATTTACAAGGAGAACTTTCATTTTACCCAATACTTTTTTACTAAACAAGGCTCCTTCAAGCATGCCTTTGTATAAAAATTCCGACCTGGCACCTGCATTATCAACATCTCCTGTGCCATAACCCTCTGTTATGGAATGAATAATCCTTTGTATGGAAAAACTTATCATTGGGCCTGCCTTTGTTCTGCTCTCTATAAAAGCATCTGTTTCAGATAACTTTTTTATAATATATCCCATTTTGCCAGGATCAGATTTATCTTTTCCGCTTTTTAGCATCTCCTTTAAATCAGCACCAAATCTTATTCCCTTTTCCAGAACAGGAATAAGCTCCTCAATTTCAGCAAGCATCTCATCTGCCTTTTTCAGCACTGCAAAACTATTTTCATCCCTTCTAGATTTTGCTGCTGCATGTATTAAATTATCAATAATATCCTGGATAGAAACAGTGCTTTTATTAAAGAAAATTTCATTGCTTCCTATATTTTTTATGCCCTTGATAAATACACCATCAGCACTGGCATTAATCAACGAGGGATCTTTCCTGTTTTCAAACCAGTTTATAAAAATCATCATTTTACTGTTGCTATGTACCGGATAATTATTTTTTCCAGGAACCATAATTTTAGGCATAAATGAAAGCTGTTTTCTGTTAAACATCTGCGGAGTATTAAACCTGTTTATCCTTTTGTACATCTGCTCGTCAAGGTAGGCTCCCCTTGCATGCGCAAGCCCTGAGGTAAAGGAGAGATCCTGTCCCACTAGTATTACAGGAGATGCCCCTGTTTGTCTGGCAAAATCATAGGCATTTGTTGAAACTGAACCGCCATGTGCAAGCTCCCCTCTTAGAAGCAAGGCAGATTCAATCCATTTCATCATATCAAAAGCCACACCTGTCATTACCATGGGACCTTTAAAAAATCTGGGTATTGATGGATGCACTGTGGGATCTGCAACAAGAACCGTGGTGGTTTCACCTGTGCCTTCAAGGTATCTGGCATTTATAATCTGGGGATCAACAGCAATGCAAAAATGCGGGACAATTCCATTATCAAGAAGAATTTTATAGGATGTATCCACAGCTACAATTAAAGCCCTGTGCATATTTTCCCGAATAAAATCAAGGCTCTTTATCAATGAAGGGCCTGCACCAACAACAATTGCAGGAATACCTTTAAATT
>JBBAGC010000250.1:0-4125 GCA_041655115.1 Spirochaetota bacterium
TGTGCCAGTATGTGTTTTTAACAGTGTTGATTCTGCTTTAAAAACAGCGGAATTGCTGGTAAAAAAAAATGTTAATATTATAGAAGTTACCCTTAGAACAGAGGTTGCTTTTAGCTGTATTGAAGCTGTGGTTAAAGAGTTTAAGGGAATAATTGCAGGAGCAGGGAGTGTTTTTACACCTGATCAGCTTAAAAAGGCAAAAGGATTTGGTGCGCAGTTTGCAGTTTCTCCCTGTCTTGATGAGGATCTTATGGATGAGGCTGAAAAACAGGGCATACCCTTTGTTCCTGGAGTTGCAACACCAGGTGAGCTTTTTAGAGCAATAAAAAGAACATCTATTATTAAACTTTTCCCTGCTGAAAGCCTTGGGGGTACAGAGTATATAAAATCCGCTTTTGCTCCATTTAAACTGTTTGATTATTACCTCATGCCAACTGGTGGTGTTAATAATAAAAATTTTCAAAAATATCTGGAACTTGAAAAGGTTATTGCCTGTGGCATGTCCTATCCTGTGAGTAACAAGCTTGTAGATGAGGGGAGATATGATTTGCTTGAGGCGCGAATAGATGAAGTTTACAAAGGGCTGATATAAGTTGAACAAAGCTGATTTTATAAAATTATTTTCCATTGCTATTGAAAAACGAATCAGCCTTTTTGGATCATCTGACACAAATTGCTTTAGGCTTTTTAATGCAGAGGGTGATGGCCTGGACGGTATTACTGCTGATTTTTACAGCGGATACATTCTTATCCAGTATTTTAACCACAATGTGGAAGAGAATCTCAAGGCTGCAATAAATGCTGCTTTATCTGTTTATAAATCAGTTCCTGGAGGCTTACAAGGTTTGCTTGTAAAAAATCGCATGAATATTTCAGGAAATGATTATACTGAGGCGCGAAGGAGTGAAATTATTGAGGGGATCTATCCTGAGGAAGGGATAACTGTTTTACAAAACAATATAAAAGCGCAGGCAGATTTGCTTAATGGACAAAGCACAGGTGTTTTTCTTGATATGAGGGAAACAAGAAGCCGGCTTCCTGAGTTTTATAAAGATTACAAAGTAAAAAAAATGCTGAACCTCTTTTGTTACACAGCATTGTTTTCAGTGCATGCTATTGCCAATAATGTAAATTCAGCAGTTAATGTTGATCTCTCACGTTCTGTTCTTGTCAAAGCCAGAGAGAATTACAGAATAAATAACTTCCACTGTGATGACCGTGATTTTATTTATGGAGATGCAATTGAGTGGATTAGGCTGTTCAATAAAAAAAATCAGCTTTTTGATTTTGCAGTTTTTGATCCGCCTACTTTTGCCAGGAACAGAAAAAAACAGTTTTCAGTTAAAAGAGACTATAAAAGTTCCCTTGAACTTCTGGATAAAATAATAGAAAGGGAAGGACTAATTCTTTCCTCTGTTAATTCATATTCTGTTTCAGAAAAAGAATACAGGTCTTTTCATCCGAAACACTGGCAATTATTAATGTTTGGAAATGAATCAGCCGACTTTGTTAACAGAGGTAATCCTTACTTAAAGGTGGGACTCTGGAAAAAGTAAATATCAGAATATTACGGATGAAAAAATCTTGACATAGTCCCGGCAATGGCTAATAAGATTTATATACTTCTTCCAAAAAGAGTGTCCAATGGAGCTCCTCAATAATTGACCGGGGTACTTAAATGGTTTATCTTGCTATTCTGCTGATTCTCACAGGCCTGTTAATAATACTGGTTACATTGTTTCTGGAAACCCGGAAGGTTAATGAGCGCATAGATGATTTAAGCGGAAACAAAACACCCGATGAAATTTTTCCTCAACCTGCGGAAGAGTCTGTTCCTGATTCTCAATCCCCGCATTTGGATTTTTCTGTTTATGATGATGATATTTTTGAAATAGATGATAATCTTCATAATTCCGAAGATGATATATTTATAAGCTTTGACGATTCTGATGAACCAGATGATATTTTTTTTGACAATGCAGCTGATAATGAGATTGAAGATAGCAGCTATTTTGATGACAGCCCATTTTCAGATCAGGAAAGCATGGAAGATGGGGAGGAGATTTTTCAGGAGAGCAAAACAGAAAATGAACCAGCCAGGGTTGTGATGTTTGAGGACAGCTCAGGTGTTATAGACTATGATTCAGGTGTGGGCATTATTGATCCCGGACTTTCAGGGTATAAAAAAATTAAACGCATAGGAACAGGGGATCTTGCCCTTGATAGGGACGGACTGAATTTTAATGTTAAAGACAGGCTTTATAGATTTGATTTTCATATAATAAGCAGAATTTTTACAGGGGATAATTATTTTGCCTTTCCAGTAAAGGATGGAGGAGCAGTGAGACTCTTTATTTTTGAAAAGGGCAATAGCTTGATTGAAAATATTCGTGATTTTTTTTACAACAGTAAAAAGGATTAAAAATGTACTACAGATATAAGGCAAAAAAGAAGGACAGAAGTTTTCTTAAAACAATAATTACTTTTTGTATTATTGCTGCTGGTGTTTATTTTGTTTATTCAAACAGGACCCAGCTGATGTTCTGGAAGATTAACCAGAACAGAATAGTTGCTGATATAGATCATGCCTCTGCAATACCTGATCAGAATAAAAAATTGAGAGAGCTGGACAGGCTGGTTGAATCTTTAAAGCTTTATGCAAAGGATAATCCCTTTGATCCTGACTCCTATATTATGAGTGCCAGGGTTAACTACTTTATAGTAGAGACTGAACTTAGCAGCAGTTTTACTGAAATGTATATAAATGATTCTTTTAAAGATGTTTCCGGTGCTGTAAAAAAACGCCTGATAAATACAGTAAGAGACTTTAATAAGGCAAAGGCACTGCTTAATGGCAAAGCCTTAACCTCATCTGACACTATTATGCTTGGGAAATCCTTTTTTCTGAATGGTTATTATGATACAGAGGAAATTTTTTCACAGATTAGCAGCATTAAAGCAATACCTGAGCTAAAGCTGGATGATATAAGGTTTTATATTATTATTTCAGTATTGAGTGGTAATTATGAAGCTGCTCTTTCCCTGGCAAAAGACCTTGGTAAAGTTGAGGATACTGTGCAGGGAAAAGTTTTTTTTGCTTCCTTGCTTAAAGATGCAAGCAGGTACACTGAATCAATTATGGCGTTTCAAAATATTCTGGGTGAAACATCTGACAGCAATATAAAAATGGTTTCCCATTATAATCTTGGACAGATTTATTACAGGCAGCGTTTATACAAGGAGTCCCTTGATCAGTTTTATAGCATGCTTGCAATAGATGATGCTAATTTAAATAGTAAAATATGGATAGGAAAGAATTATTCAGCAATAGGAGACAGGGATAAAGCCAGGGCTATATGGGGTGAAGTGCTTTCAATGAACAGGTCAAATGAAGAGGTAAAAAAACTTTTGAGCTTAATATAATTTTTTTATCTTTATAGTTTGGTAAAATTGTTTAATTTGATTTAGGCTTGACAAAAAAATATATGTAGCGAATTAAATATAACATTATGTCTTATTACAATAGTTTGATTATAGAGCAATCCTTCCCAAAAGGTTTTGTTATATATAAATTAAATGTTTTAATTTCATGATTTTGATAATATTACAGGGAGACAATGGATGATGTTTGATTCTTTTTATAGTATGTTTTCTAATGATATGGGTATAGATCTTGGCACAGCAAATACCCTTGTTCATGTAAAGGGGCAGGGAATTGTTTTAAGTGAACCATCTGTTGTGGCTGTACAGACCAGCACAGGGAAGGTGCTGGCAGTTGGTCATGAAGCAAAAAGGATGCTTGGTAGAACACCTGGTGATATAGTTGCCATAAGGCCTATGAAAGACGGCGTAATTGCGGATTTTGAAACTGTAGAAAAAATGATAAGGTATTTTATTACCAAGGTTCATAAAAGAAAAACTCTTGTAAGACCCAGGGTTGTTATTGGTGTGCCTTCAGGAATAACCGAGGTTGAAAAAAGAGCTGTAAGGGAATCTGCTGAGCAGGCTGGTGCAAGGGAAATATTTCTTATTGAGGAGGCACTTGCTGCTGCAATAGGAGCAAATATACCAATTCACGAGCCTGCGGGTCACATGATTCTGGATGTTGGTGGAGGAACAACTGAA
>JBBAGC010000251.1:0-4082 GCA_041655115.1 Spirochaetota bacterium
AGCAGAAATGACAATTGAAGATTTTGCATATCTTGACATGGGTTATGCGCCACCATTTTCTCCTGTGTGGGACACTGTTCTGGCAACAGCGCAACTATTTATAAAAAGATAAGACGGTTCATTGTGGTAATACCACACTCCGGCTCCGCCAAAAATAAGCCCGGAGGGGCTTAAAAGGACGCTGATTTGCGGATAAAATAGTCCCCCACTAAGGGGAGACAAGTAAATCATTGTCATTCCTGCGAATGCAGGAATCCCATAGAGCCAACTTCATGAGATTCCGGCAGTGCAGCCACGATGGCTGCCTCTGCAAGCACGAAACAGGACGCTTCTATAATGCTTGCCTCCGCTTTCGCTACGGCCGGAATAACAGGGCACTAATCAATTCCTGTATTGCAATAGGTAAAGAAAGAATAAAAATTAGATTATCAGGAAAATAACAGATAAACCAGAGTCCTCTTTGACAGAAGGCTCTGAAATCACTTGACTCAGGTCAATTTAATTTCCTGAACACTTTGATAAGCTGACAGAAAATTTGAAAGAGGTTGCATAAATGGGGAATATGGTAAAATTTTTCCTTAACAGGCCTATGCTTCTCAATGTAATAATTATAGCAATGATAGGCTTGGGTATTAAAAGCTGTACAGAAGCACGCAAGGAAGGATTCCCTGAAATATCATTAAACAAGGTACTGATACAGACAGTTTATCCAGGGGCCTCAGCAAGAGATGTTGAGATAAACCTCACAGTTCCCATAGAAGACGCATTAAATGAAGTAGAAGGAATTAAGGAAGTTTTATCAATATCTGAAGAGGGATTTTCCCGTATTGAAGTTCAGGCAGATGACAATGCCACATCTGAAGAATTCCGCAAATTATATAATGACATTGAATCTGCCATTGCAGGAATAAGTGATTTACCCAAAGATATTGAAGGTAAACCGGCAATAAGTGAATTCACATCATCTGACGTACCTATAATGGAAGTTTCATTTACAGGCCCCTATGACACGCTTAAACCCTTTATTGATCGTTTAGAAGAGAGAATAAAAAAATTGCCGGGTGTTGCTTCAGTTACAGTTGCAGGACTCCCTGATGAGGAGGTACACATACTTGTAGACCCTGTTTTAGCAAGAAAACACCAGGTTGACCTTAGAATGATTTCTACGGCTATTAAGAAAAGAAATCTGGAGGGTTCAGGGGGAACCCTTGAATCGTTTATAGGCGAGAAAAAAATTGTATTTTTCAGTAAATTTGACAATTATAGAGATGTTCTTAACAGCAACATAATTATGAATACTGACGGCTATGGGGTCAAATTAAAAGAGATTGCTACTTTAAAAATAGTTCCAAAAGAAATAAATCTTATTGTAAGAAACAACGGGGAACGAGGCACATCGCTTTCAATAAAAAAAACCGGTCAAAGCGATTTGCTCAAAACCACTGATGGGATAAGCGACTTTTTAAAAAATGAAATACTCCCTGATGAAGTAAAAATGAAGGTTCTCCTCGACCAGTCCCGACTGACAAAAGACAGGATTACTCTTCTTGCCGGGAATGCTCTCATGGGATTTATTCTGGTTTCACTGGTGCTCTTTCTCCTCTTTGACTTCAGAACAGCAATATCGACTGCTTTTGGCATACCCTTCACGCTTATGGGTCTTTTTATATTCCTTAAAATTTACGGCATATCAATTAATCTGATATCCCTCGGAGGTTTTATCATAATCATAGGCATGCTTGTTGATGATGCGATTGTAATTTCTGAACAGACAAACACCAACAGAGAATCTGGCATGAATGGCAAAACAGCTGCCATAGAAGCTGTTAAAAAGATGTGGGTACCTGTAGCAGCCTCCAGTTTTACAACAATGGTAGCTTTTTCACCCCTATTTTCACTTGGAGGATTCCCAGGAAAATTTATCTGGGCAATACCTGTCATGGTTGTTGTAGGCCTTTTCATTTCATTACTACAATGCTATTTTATGCTCCCCGCTCACTTAAGCCATGGGAAAATGAAAAAAACCGTAAAAAAAACCATTGTTCAAAAGATTGAAAAAGGTTATGAAGGGTTACTTGTCCGAGTTTTAAAATTTAGATATCCAATGTTAGTTGCATCTATCGGGGTTTTACTATTATCAGCATTTCTTGTAACCACTGTTGCAAAAAAAGACCCCTTCCCGCAGGATGCAGCAGAGGGATTCAATATTAAATTAACCCTTCCAAAGGGTACAAATGCGGAAACTACTGAAAAAACAATACTCTCAATCGAAAAAGAGCTGTTCAAACTCCCTGAGAATGAAATAAAAGGTTTCAGCACCCGCATAGGAACACATAGCGAGCTTAGCGGAACCATCCACGGCACACAAAATAATATCGCTATAATTTTTGTATATTTAACACCCTTTTCCGAAAGAAGCCGTACAGCACAGGAAATAATATCTTCCCTGAATAGCAGTATACCTGAAATTATTGATACAGAAAAAAATGATATATCCATTTTCCTCAGCCGTATAGGGCCACCAATGGGCAAACCTTTTGAAATACGGGTAATTTCAAATGATAATGATCAGCGAGATAACAAAGTAGAAGAAATAATCAAATACCTTGCTTCAGTAAACGGAGTTTATGATGTAGAAACAGATGCAGTTAAAGGAAAAAATGAGCTGAATATTAAAATCGATCACGATCTTCTGGCAAGAACAGGGCTTTCTGTAGAAGATGTAATTACCACTCTCAAGATAGCCTTTGATGGAATTATTGTCACGGATATGACTACATTGGATAGAACACTTGAGTTCAGGCTCCGTCTGAAAGAGAAAGCCAGGTCAGATGAAGATTTCATCAAGAATCTGCCTATTGCGAACAGCCAGGGAAATATTATCAATCTATGGATTTTTACCACTCTTGTTGAGCAACCTTCAATGGCAGATATACGCCATGTAAATGGTATAAGGACTATTACAATTTTCGGAAATACTGATTTAAAAATTATTTCACCTGTTGAGGTGATGAACCTTGTACAGGAACAATTCCCGTCAGGGAATAATTTTTCCATCAAATTTTCAGGCCAACCAGTTGAGTCAGAGTTGATTTTTTCAGGACTTGGATCAGCTGCTCTTGCTGCACTTCTGGGGATTTATCTTCTCATTGCTTTAATTCTCAATTCATATACAAGACCATTGATTATAATGTCATCAATCCCCTTTTTACTTGTAGGAATTGCATTTGTTCTCATTACACACGATATACCAGTCTCAATGATGGCTGGTATTGCCATGGTTGGGCTTATGGGTGTAATTGTTAATAACTCAATTGTGATGATTCACTCAATACGCTCATTAACAAATGACGATTCAATGACAGTTGAGAATATCATAAAAGGGTCAGTTACCCGTTTACGCCCTGTTCTACTTACTACAATCACAACATTTCTTGGGGTGATCCCAACAGGTTACGGCATTGGAGGGTTAGACCCTTTCCTTTCCCATATGTCTCTTGTACTGGCATATGGGCTTCTTTTTGGAACAATAATAACCCTTTTCATGGTACCTGTACTCTCCACAATAGGCCTGGATATTAAAGGCCTTATAAAAATCAAGGGATAACCGCATAAAAGGCTCTGATACGGAATCTGTAAGTTTAACGAATTAGAGACTGTTTTGGCTATTTAACGCAGCCCGTTCAAATATTTCTTCTATTAGATAGCAGTTAATAAAACCGATCTAATTTTCGTGGATATAGGGTTTGAAAGCGGGCTTGGTGGCATTTCTACTGCGGAAATTATTCTTAAAGATCATCTCATACCTGTAATTTTTCTCATCGTTCATGCTAGAAGCGAAATAATAGAAAAAATTGAAAAAATTACATCCTACGATTATATCCCAAAATCAGCTGACATAGATATTCTCGACGCCTCAATAAAAGTAGCTTTCAAACTTTTTGAAGCTTATAATGAAATAATTGCAAGGGGAAAGACAATATCTTCCCTTACAACTATTTATAAAAAGATAACTTACCCATAGGGTTCAGAAATGACCTATACCCCCAATCTCCTCGCATGAGTGACAAACACGTCCTCAA
>JBBAGC010000252.1:0-4032 GCA_041655115.1 Spirochaetota bacterium
TGTTTTTTTTCTTATAAGGGGCATGTTTTTTTTTGTCCGCTCAATACCTGCAACTTCAATGTATCCCTTCCCATCAAGGAGTCCGCAAAGGTGGAGGAGCAGAGTGGTTTTGCCGCTGCCATTGCTTCCAATCAGTGCCACTTTCATTCCTTCTTCAATTTCAAGGCACACATTTTTTAATGCAATTTTTCCATCAGGGTAGGAGTAGTTAAGATTTTTTATTACAATGGATTTCATTTTTATAACAGCACAATCCAGGCTGGCACAAAGGCTGCAATAATTATACATGCCACAAAAACTTCCTTTAATGGAACAGAGTAGCAGGCCGGAATCTGCCCAGCCCTTGCTGCAAGAGCAGCTTCATAATAGGTGAGCATATTAATTTCTTTCATCATAATATTATATGCATAGTATCTTGGAATAAGGTATTTCTGTTTTGTAGATATATTTATGCGGGATCTTATCTGATGAATTACAAGGGAGTTTGTTCTGAGAAAATGGCGTACCTCTCTGAAAAAAAGAAGAATGTAAACCTGAACACCCCTGTAAGGGATTACACTTGTGAGCCATAAAAGCCCGGGAGTACCCAGCCATGCAATGGAGATTCTAAGCAGGTTAAATATGAGCACTGTTTTTAATGCAATGGAAAGTATTTGCAAAGGGTCAGGAGCTGTTGATTCAATAAAGGATGTGATTAAAATAAATGCGCAAAAGGAACCTGTGAAAAGCAGAATAAGGATATTGGAGTAAAAAAGTTTTCTCAGCTTCATGCCAGATGACAACCGCATAATTATGAGAGAAAAAAGTATAATTGCCATACCTGAATTTACAGGGGATTCTGGTGTTATGAGTGTTATTGTACCTGCAAGGGTTATACCTGTTGCAGCGATTTTTATCATTACAGACACGGCTTTGCTTCAATGAAGTTAAGGTTATCTATGTCAGTGTACTTTATCATTGTGAATCCTGTATCTGCAAATAGGGCTTTCATTTCATCCTGGTTTGGCATGAGGTCATGTTTTACAGGAGCATCAAGGTTTGCGTGAAAGGCGTTTAACCTTTCAGTTTTTGCCAGATGAAAAATATAAAGGCGTCCTTCATCTTTTAGTATAGTTTTTATTTTTTTCAGTGCAGATTTTTTATCATTTATATGAGGGAAAACAGCAAAGGCTGTAACAACGTCAAATTTGTTTTCAGGCTCTTCCAAGTCTTCAATTAAGGAACAAATGAAGTTTATATTGGAAAGGTGTGAATGTTTTTTTTTCGCTTCTTCGAGCATTTCAGCGCATGAGTCAAGTGCTGTAATTGATCCAGTATTATTTATAAGGCTGTGAATTATAGGGATAAGAATTCCGGTACCGCAGCCCAGATCAAGGACATTGTCGCCTTTTTTAATTGATGTTTTTGTGCTTAAAATTTCATGGAGGGTTTTAATTCTTTCCTCGGTGTTTCCCACTTGTTTATCCCAGTTGTTGGCCAATGAGCTAAAGTAGCTGTTTTTTAAACTGTATGATTTTGGAGTATTATTTTTATGGTTCATGGTTTATTCCTCTTTGGAAAATTCATATAGACGCAGCTTTCTTTTTTCAATAACAGCTGATGCTGCTGGAACAAATAAAGGTACAATTATTAGCATAAGGATTATTCCCGGAAAACTTTTCATAATTGCGTAAAATGAAATAACACCAAAGTTTATTTTAAATAATGGCATAACAAAGTAATAGAGAACTACCATTAAAACACGCTCTGCCAATATTGAAATAGCCAGGATTGTAATGTTGTTAAGCCTGGATTTATTTTTTAAAAAAGATATTAAAAAACAAAAAGCCCCAAGTTCAATCATCATAAGTATTGCTATAGGCGGATAAAATGGTGGCATTCCTGTTAAAGTTGCTGAGAATAGAGGGGTCATTATTCCTGTTAAAAGGGCATATCCAGGGCTCATTAAAAAAGCCCCTGCTGCAAGTGGGAGAAACATTGGTAAAAAAACAGCTCCCAGGCCAAGCATGTGAAAAAGTACAGGTACTATTATACCTAATATTGAGAATATGACAGCTATTGCAGGATCGAGATTTCTTTTATTCATGTTATTTATCAGTTATATGTAATTATAAAGTAATATTTTTTTAGAATATGTATTACTATTAAATACTACCTTCTTTGTTCAAGTATTATTTGAGAATTTAAAGTATTAATTTTATTGAGTTTTGTCTATTTTATGCTGATGGTTTTAGAGGGAATGGGATGTTGATTATTTTATTTTTACTGTTTTATCTTTTTTAGTTTTATTTCAGGAGTTGTTCCCAGTGCAAAAGCAACTCTTTTTAAAAATGCCAAGGATATATTTTTATAATTTCCTGATTCCAGTCTGGCTATTGCTGGTTGTGATGTCCCAACTTTTTCAGCCAATTCTTTCAGAGTTAAATTATTTGTTTTTCTTTAATTATATAATCACTTCTTGTTCTATAAATTTATTGAAGCTATCAATTTCTTTGAAAGCTACCTCATTGCCTAAAGCTTCAAAGTGTTTTTTGCCACACTTTATTTTTGCATTTTCACTTGGTCTTAGGGCATCAAACATTGTATCTCCCTTTGTTTCCAGTACAAAGAACAGTTTATCCTTGCCATCTACTTCAATTAGTACAACCCAGTCAGGATTGTAAGTACCTAATGGAGTTGGAATTTTAAACCATCCGGGAAGTTTTGCGTATAGTTTTACACTGTTATTATTTTCAAAGTTAATAGCGAAATTTTCTTCGTTGGTACTGTCATAAACAACGTATTCAAATACAGATTTTTTACTCTCTATCATGTTTTTATTCAGGTAACCTGTAAGCTCTTCTGTTTCAAATAACTCCTGGGCGTAATATTCTTCATCACCAATTTTTGTGTACTTGATACCATCAACAATCATTAGCCTCATTTTAGCAGTTATAATTTGTGCTACCTGTTCCATGTACCTTTGAGGGTTCTTTTTAAATAAGTGGAGGGTTTTACTTCTAATTAGTATCTCTACAATGGTTTTTCTTGTTAAATCGGTTTCGTTTTGAAGATAGGCAATAATATCAGGTATATTCTCCTGCAGGTTATCTAATCCTACAGCATATCTATCTGATTCATCCGCTGTAATACCGCTAGTGGTAATATCAAGTCCAGCTTTTGTATATATAAGTTTGGCTGTACTTACAACAAGGCTATTTTGCATTTCTTTGCAACATTCATCAATTAGTTTTTCACTGTTAAAATCAACGGAATAGGTGGTTTTATATTTAATCTTATCCCATAAGGTTTTGAATTCCGGGTCTAAATAAACCTGCTTGTTGAGATAAATACTTTCTTTATCACTATTATTTTTGATGTTAAGATTGGCAGATGCTTTTTTTGCAAGAGCTGTGATCTCTGCTTTTACAGGTTCAAATTCTTTTGATATTTTTATATCATTATTTTTTATGGCAATCTTTAGTGCATCTTGTACTTTTCCTTTATTATCAATATATCCGTTATCTATAAATAGCTTATAAATAGCTTCTGAAGACTTTTGCCCTAAGTATTTTGTACTTCCATCAGCCTGTTTTACCGGGATGTTAGCAAATAAATGGCTTTCTATTATACCAAACTTAATTCCAGTTTCAGTTTCGTATTCATTTTGTAAAGCCTCTGCAAAATCTTCATAGCTTTCATTTGCCATTACTGTTAAAGTGTTTATTGAAAAACCATGCTGACGCTCTCCATCCTGATTTACAGCTAAACGCAGCCCACGCCCAATTTCCTGACGCTTTTTCACTTCACTTTTAGTTTCATTAAGAGTACATATTTGAAACACATTTGGATTATCCCAGCCTTCTCTAAGGGCAGAGTGGGAGAAGATAAATCTTAGTTTAGTGTCAAAAGATAAAAGGCGTTCTTTATCCTTCATAATTAAACTATAGGCATCCTCATCGTCCTGAGTTATCCCACTGGTATCCTTAAAAATTCCTTTTTTGTCAGCTGCAAAGTATCCATTATGAACATCCTCTGCTGCTGTGTTAAGAT
>JBBAGC010000253.1:0-4023 GCA_041655115.1 Spirochaetota bacterium
AAAGAAAAAAAGCTGCCCTTTTTTTATAATCTGAAAAATATCTATATCTTCGTATTTATTGGTACTGGTAATGGCTTTAAATCTTTGTTCATCAAGTTCAATACATACAATATCAGGGTTTATTTCACGAATAGTATTTTCTACAAGCACAGCAGAGTTTTTGGAAACATGTGCTGTGCCTATTAAATAGATCTTTTTTCCATCAGTATAATTTATCAGGGTAACTTCTTCTGAAAGATTGGTAAAAGCAGGTATGTTTTTGTTCATTTATCACCTTGTTTTAGTGAAATAATTATTTATATATTCAAATAATTTTGAAGTAATTTAAAAAGTAGTTTATCTTTTTTTCAATCTGTGATTTAATAAACAAAATGGCAATGAAAAAAATTGTTTATTATTATTTATTGAGAAATTTAAAATCCAGGAGGGATCAATATGTCATATAGTGAAACCAGGTATTTAGAGGATAAGAAAATACTTATTTCATCAATAATACAGAATAAAATGGATAAAGAACAGGCCAAGTTAGTTTTTGAGGAAGTAAACAAGGCTGTTTCTGATTACAGCGAATACACAGATTTTATATTAGATACGGGTAATGTTAAAGATGTAACAATAGCATCTTTCGGGTATCTTATGAAAGCATTTAGTCTGGTAAAAAAAACTGCTGATTATATGGTAATAGTAATGCAAGAGGATATTCTTCAGAATTTTATGCTGACAAATCCAGAGTTGTTTGATTTTTTAGCTGTATTTTTTAATATTGAAGAGGCAGTTGAATTTATAGAGTCAAAGAGATAAATTGATGCTTAACAACAGCATGGAGTACATAACCCTTAATTTTGATGAATTAAAAGCTAATTTTTATGAAATCAATAAAAATAAAATACCGGTTTGGCGTAAAAACAAATCAGGTTCATTTGTAATAATTCCTGCTGAAAAAATTGATGTTTTTTTTGGCAGTAAAGATGCAAATGCTGTTTTCTTCTACATTGAAAACAAGTGGAAAGATAGAATTAAAAAGGATTTTAACCCTGCCCAAGATTTTAAGATCAATAAAAAAAGAATTTTTTTAAAAGAGAAAAGTGAAATATCTGATCCTTACCTGGCAAAAAGAGAAGAGGTGCACTCTTTTTCTATGAAAGAGAGGGAAGATGAATATGATTACATTCTTGATATTATGTCAAGAATTGAAACACCAAATAAAATCATTGATGCTGATAATATATCTGATCTGCTTGATCTAATTTCCGGGGCTTTTGTAATAAATAAAACTTCAATAGAAGAAAATTTTGATACAGAAACTCTTGAAGCCAGAGAACACCTCAGGAAAATAGCAGAAAGAACCACTTCAATGGTTAAAAATTTTATGGATATTCTTTCAAAGAACAAAGCTGCTAATAACTTTATTAATCTTTTAGGTGAAAAATCTACTGGCTCTACTGTTGATCACATGAATGGAGTATTTATCACATTTGTTTCATTCTGTTTTTTCTATAATTCCTATTTTGCCAAAGGACAAATAGCCAGAATCAGATCTGATTTTAAAAAAAAGCATATAAGGCTTTATGAAAAAATATTTCCTGGGCATCCTCCTGAATCATTGGAGGATGTATTTAAAGGCGGAATGAGAAATTTTGATGATGAGGAAATACTTCAGTATAGTCTTGGAGCTTTGCTGCATGATATTGGCAAAATAGATAATATTGACTATTTTGAAGGCTCGGAAAAGTATGACAGAAAAATAATAATGAAGCATGCTCCAATAAGCTATAATATGATTGTTAAAACCAGAGAATTTGGATCTGATGTAGCCCTCCTGGCAGGACTGCATCATGAGTATTATAATGATAAATCCGGCTATGGAATATCGCATATTCTTTTTCCAGGAAAGAACAAAAAATATAATTCACCTGTATATGCAATGTCTTACAACATTGATGATGTAAAAAATGGATCATCCCTGGCTTATGTTCCTGCAAAAATTCTTGAGATTGTTGATGTTTTTGATGCTCTTACTGACAAAAATAGAAAATACAGGGACAGAGAGTTTAGTGTTGATGAAGCCCTTGCTATTATGGATAGTGAATTTGTTCAAAAAGCAACTAAAATTGATCCTGTTCTTTTTTCTATCTTTACTGATTATGTGAAAAATCACGCAATCCTTAAAAATAAAAATATTTGAACAACAGGATTATTAGTTTAATTGAAAGTATATGATGATATAAAAGCAGTTGTGTATAGCCATGAGGAGATGGAAAGCCCCATAGCCTTAAGGATAATAAGTGTTGCGAAAAAAAACAGCAAAATACTTCTAACCTTTAATGATGAAGAGGAATTAGGAGAAATTATACAGGAGCTTAAAAAAAAATATTTATCAAAGGAAGTTTTAATATTAAAAAAATTTAAGGGGAGAAAGTTTCAAAAGTGCCCTGGGTCTCCTAATGTAATATGCTGTAATTATTATCTTCTTAATACCTGTTTTAACTGCCTTTATGATTGCACATACTGTTTTTTGAATTCCTATCTTAATTCATATGGTATAATCCAGTTTACAAATCTTGATGAGCTTGTTCCAGCAATTGAGGAGTTTACTGCAAAATCTGATAAAATAGTACGTGTGGGCACAGGTGAGTTTACAGATTCCCTTATGTTTGATAATATTACAGGAATAAGCAAAAATTTAATTGATAATACCTGTCATATAAAAAATCTTTTTTTGGAATTTAAAACCAAGTCAGCCAATGTTGATCATATTCTTGATATAAAAAACAAGGGAAATACAGTTTTAGCATGGTCATTGAATACAAAAAAAAATATACTTGATTATGAGCATGGTGCATCATCTCTTGAAGAAAGGTTTGAGGCAGCTCTCAAGGCTCAAAAAAGCGGATATTATATAGCTTTTCATTTTGATCCGATTATTAAATATGATAATTATCTGGAAGACTATTTGAATGTTATAGATTCTATTTTTGAAAAATTTGATCCAAATAAGCTTGTATGGATTTCCCTTGGCTGTTTTAGACATAGCATGGGTTTTAAGGATATTATAAAACACAAGTATCCCTTTGAAAAATTAACCCATGAGGAAATGTTTCCAGGGATAGATGGTAAATATAGGTATTTAAAGCAGGAAAGAATAAAGGTCTTTACTGCAATGAAAGAGCGCATTGAGAGATATTCTCATAAACCTTTTGTTTACATGTGTATGGAAGGTGAAGAAATATGGCGTAAAGTTTTTAATGTAAATTACAGGGATTCAGAAGATCTTGAAAACGCATTTTCGGAACATCTTAAAAAAAATTTTTAATAAAAATTTTTTTTAATTCCACTTTATTTTAACAATTAATATATATGTTTAAAATGTTACATTTCAATATTCTGGATGTCATAAAGAACTAACAACCAATACCATTACGGATATTATAAAAAACAAAACATTATAATGATAACAATAAAAGGAAAATATAATAGTGCAAATATTATGATAGATGATATTGATCCTGGGACCAGAGATCAAATCCAGACTTTTCTTAATCATCCTGCATTTGCCAATACATATATATCTATTATGCCGGACTGCCATGTTGGCATAGGTGCAGTAATAGGCCTTACAATGAAAATGAATGACTATATAATTCCAAACGTTATTGGCGTGGATATAGGGTGTGGAATGTTGGCCTGTTGTTTTGGCAGGATTAATATAGATCTTGCTGCTCTTGATAAATTTATCAGGGAAAAAATACCTTCAGGGTTTAACATAAACAACGAATTTGCCATTTTAGATCAGCATTTAGAAGAAAAAATATTAGACGTTTGTGATCGTTTAAATCTTGATATAAAAAGAGTGTTTAAATCAATAGGTTCCCTTGGGGGAGGGAATCATTTTATAGAAGCAGGCAGAGACGAGGATAATAATTTATGGATTACAATACATTCCGGCAGTCGTAATTTTGGCCTGCGAATTTCA
Organism: Spirochaetota bacterium; assembly: GCA_041655115.1. Lineage (GTDB taxonomy): Bacteria > Spirochaetota > UBA4802 > UBA4802 > UBA5550 > JBBAGC01. The sequence continues at coordinate 3,974 of JBBAGC010000253.1, forward strand.
AATTACTATCAGAATTTAGCCAGACAGGAATTGGAAAAAAAATCCATAAA
>JBBAGC010000254.1:0-4014 GCA_041655115.1 Spirochaetota bacterium
TAGCAGTAATAATCAATATTTTTTATACAAAACTATTAATATAAAAACAAAAAATTATTGTTCTATAAAATAAGCAGTTTATATAAAAATTGTTAGTTGACTATTTTATGATTTACTATCAATATAATTGACAAATTAAAAAACTACTTTAATTTTCAGCCATAAAAACAAAATAAAAATTATTAATAACCGGTTATCAATGCGACATAATACAAAGATAATAAATCTTATTACAACAAACAACAAGCTTCACAGCAATTATCTGTCTAAAATGAATTTTTCTGTAAATGAATTTCCTGTATTAATCTGCCTGGAAGAGCTTGAAAAAAATATTAAACCTGCTGATAAAAATTATACTCTTCTTGAACTTACAGATGAAACACTTATTGATTACAAAAAATTTAAAGATATTACAGACTTTTTATATCAGAATACAAAGCTTATATGCATTACTGACAAACTCCTCCCGGCTGTTGAAGAAACTCTTATTAAATGCGGAATTGCAGACTGTCTTTGCACAACTGATTCAACAGAAATTGTTTCGTATATTAATGTTCTTGATCAAAGGGAAAACTCAAAAAATGGAAAATTTCTTATACTTGATGACAACACTGCTCACATAAAAATATTAAACAGCATAATAAAGCGCTTTGGATATAAAACAGAATTTATTCAGGACGGAGAAAGCCTTTATGCAAAATGCGCAGAAAAACAGACTGAAATGGTTCTTGTAAACCTTGGAACAAAAAATCTGGATTTAAACAGCATAATAAGAAAGTCATATGCAAACAGTGATATTAAAAAAAATCCCCTTATATGCTACAAATGTATGGATGAAGGGCTTTTTGTTCATGAATTAATAAGCGGGCTTAACAAAATAACAAAGGTTATCCTGACCCCTTTTGAACTTTACAGCTTTCTCACTGATACGCTTTTTAAAAAGGAAATAATCAGCGCCTCTTCAAAGCTCAATAAAGCAGTAAAATTTGATAAATACAAAAAATACTCAACAGAATCCCTTTCTCAAATCTACTATTCAATACAGGAAAATCTGGACAGCCAGGAATCCCTCTTTAAAGATGAAACAGTGAATAACATGATTAATCATACCAGAATTATAAACAAAACTGTTGTAAAAATGAAAGGGCTAAAATGGCTCAACAATAACAACAGGGAAAAGCTAAAAAAAACTACCTGCGGAGTGGGTGCCTGAAATTTATATCACCCTTAATAAGTGAATCAATTGTATGTATATAAAGCTTCTGTTTTTGAATATCTTTAGGATCCTGGGGAAAACATGGCCTGTCATTATTATGGCAAGTATAACATAAACGCTCTCTTCTTTTAAGGCTTTCAATTCCTAAAATAGGATACATACCCGAAAGAATCGCCTTTTTATAACCATTTTCACGACAGATAAAATCAACATGATTGCTGACCCTGTGATACTCACTTCCAGAGCCATGACAGGCTTCGCAACCCACACCCTCGGACTTGATCTCCTCATATTGACCACGCCCTGTTGTATGGCATTTTAAACAATCCTGGCTACTTGCAGGATCTGCAATCCCTACCTTTTTTGCAATTGTCATGCCCTTGTCAGTTAAAAGGGTAAAAAAAGCTCTTGCATGTGGAGATGACACCCAGATCGCATACTGATTCCCAATAGCATCCTCCCCATGGCATTTCCTGCAAACACCCACACCCACATAAGTAAAATCACTGCCATTAATACAGGTTTCATTTAAAATAATAAAACCTGTAACTGTTAAACATACAGTTGAAAAAAAAATTAAAAATTTACTTTTAAACAATTTCACAGGCATTGCCTCTTATATAAAATCTGTTTATACATTAAATCTATTTATAGTCAAGAAAAAATGAACTTGACATTATCCTGATTTCAATTATCTTATTATTTTATTTTATGGAGAAAAATATGACTACTAATGATAATGAATATAAAATCGGTGAATTCTTTATTGAGAATGGCATAATAAACCAGTCCCAGCTAAAGGATGCTCTGGAGCTTCAAAAGGATAACCCGGAAAGGCGCATAGGAGAAATATTAGTAACCCTTGGTGTACTGTCTAAAGAAGATCTTGTCATGGCAATAGAGATGTATATGATGATGACAGATTCTGACGACATGGGCATTGAGGAATGGTTAGATCAGGATGAAGTTGATCTAATGCTAAAAAAGCTGGATACCCCTTAATTAAAAAGTGCTTGACAAAAGAGTCCAAATGAAAAATAGATGTATACATGCTTGAATACGAAGATACAATATGCTTTGGTTGCGGGGTCGACAACGAAGTAGGCTTAAAGCTTAAGCTGGAATTCGATGATGATACAAAAACCGCATATGGAGAATATACCGCCCACGAACTACTGGAAGGTATACCTAATATAATTCATTCAGGTATTGTTGCTTCAATACTTGATGAAACAATGATTACAGTAAACAAATATCTTGAAATAATGGCAATAACCAGTGAAATAACCATACGCTATTTACAACCTGCTTTTATAAATGAAAAGCTGCATATACGCGGATGGTTTGTTAAAAAAAGCAAGCGTATAATTGAAAACAGAGCTGAAATTGAAAACGAAATGGGAAAAATCGTTGCTCGGGCAAAAGGAAAATATATAGAAGTTGACGAAATACCCCAGCCTGAATAATTTATAAAAAATATTTAGACAAAAAAATCTATCTAATAAATAGATTTTTTTTACTTAATAGCCGAAGTGGTGGAACTGGTAGACGCACTGGATTCAAAATCCAGCGGGGGCAACCCCATGAGGGTTCAAGTCCCTCCTTCGGCAAGAAGCCACAAAAAATACTCTATGAAACCTAAAGCATAATTATATATTATTAAAATCAGGCACAGAACCATATTAAGGCAGGGTCTTTTGTTACAGGGTTTAGGCGTGAATTTAGGGGAGCCCTGTGCCTGATTTAATAACCAGTTTTAAATTAAATTCTGAATCGGATAAAGATCCAGACCCAGATTTACAGCGCTGACAACCTCTCCATTAAACTCCTTAAGGAAAAAGGCTGCTGTACCTTCAAAGGCTTTGTTATTTTCCGAATTTTTGTCTGTTCTAACAATGCTCTTATTTCTCTGTTTTTGTCCGGAAGGCGTAAATACACGTATGTTTTTTTTTGTAACATAAGCTTTCATTTCACTCTCTCTATACATATAATTAAAGCGAGCATGCTGAAAAACCACAGAATGGACAAAAAAAGCAGCCGGATTCAGGAACAAGTTTGTTCCCGCAATCAGGGCAAATAAAAGTATTTTTTATATCAATCTGCATGACTCACCTCTAAAAACAAATATATAGTATATATTTGTTTAGTATTTTGCAAGCATTTTTTTATTTATTTTGAAAAAAAAATAAAATATTTGCTTCAAAAACATATAGTTATAATTTTTTTGTTTATTAGGATAAAAATTATTTTAAACTGGAGTTTCCAGAATCAATCAAGCTGATAAATAAAGGCCTGAAAACAAAGAGGACTATGAATGACCAAACAATCTATAGATAATGAAAAAGTATTTGAACAGATTTTAAACATGGATCCTGAGGAAATGGATGTAAATCCTGAAGAAACAGGACACCCCTCAGGAACCAGGGTAAATGAATCTGAAATAGACTTTAACCTTCTCCCGGAGGATCTTGAAGAATATCTTAACAGATATATTGTGGGACAGGAATCCACTGTAGAAGTTATAGCCACAAAGGTTTGTACTCACTTTAACAGAATGAAGATCGAAAAAAATATTCCTGAAGATCAAAGAATAATCGGCAATATTAAAAGCAACATGCTTCTAATTGGTCCTACTGGTGTGGGTAAAACCTATATAATTAAGCTGATTGCAAAAAAAATTGGAGTGCCCTTTGTTAAAGCTGATGCAACAAAATTCAGTGAAACTGGCTATGTGGGCGGAGATGTTGAGGATCTGGTAAGAGAGCTCGTTCAGGAGGCAGATGGTGACATTGCTAAAG
>JBBAGC010000255.1:0-3981 GCA_041655115.1 Spirochaetota bacterium
AACAAATTTTCAAATCCTGCGTAAAATTCAGAAGTATTAGTACATGTAATATGAATGTCTGCAACATAAGTATCAATGGATGAAATAATTTTATCATAACTGCATGAATTAAAAGAAGCTGTATTTAATCTCACACCCTTTGTAAAAATTGGATTATCTGATTCAGTAAAATCTGGAATATAATCTAAACTTTGAGACAGACCTGTTGCATCTTCCACATAAGCGGTAATATCCTGAATATCAGAAAATGAAATACCCCATCCATCATGATAAAAATAAGGTGGCTTTAACTGAAAAGAAATACCTTCCTTAACAGCCCTATCCCTGATTGCAGTTCCAGGAAGAATCATAAGAGGATAGAGTTCAATAGATTCAGCAAATCCCTTTATTATCAGAGTATCAATAGTTTTTATAAAGCTCTCGGGTGTTTCACCCGGGAGTCCGGGAATAACTCCTATTTTTAAATCAATCCCGGCATCACGAAGATACCCCATTCCCTGAAGCTCCTTTTGTGTATCTGTGTTTCTGGAAACACTCTCAAGAGAACGCCTGTTAAGGGATTGAAGACCCACCTCAAGGCTTGCAAAACCTGAATCAAACATAAGTTTTGCCATGTCTTTATTTATTCTGTCTGCACGAATTTCCGTATGCAGATTGACCCCATGATTAAGATTCTTAAGCTCAATAAGCTTTTCCTTAAAATCAGGTGATCTGTCAAAAGTTGGGCAAAGAAGATAAATTTCTTTTAAAGAGCCTGGATTTTTAAGAACAGATATAAGCTTTTCAAAAGGAATATCCCTTACCCTGGAGGAGTTTTTTGAATAATAACAATAGGAACACCTGTATGGACACCCTCTTGTTAATTCCATAAAAACAGAACCATCTGGCATGGAGTTAAGGAAACGGGACGATAGGGGCTCAACAATCATATCCGGGCTTATAAGCATTTCCTGGGGCTGTTTAAATATAATGTTGCCATTGATATTCAGGCTTTCATCTGCCCCTGTTAAAAACAGGGAATTAAAAAACCACTCCCCTTCACCTGAAACAAAACCATCAACACCTGGGACAAACTCACTAAGGGCAAAGGAACCCTCTGCAATTTCAGGGCCTCCAAAATATATTTTTACAGCCCTGTTCTTTTGCTTTATCATTGAAGCTATACGAATATTTCGTTCAATATTCCAAAGGTATGAAGAAAAGCAGATAATATCGAAAAAAGAATTATTAATATACCTTACAATAACCTCATCAGAGCAATGAGCTGAAAGAACATTAGGAAGGACTTCACAATAGTGCTCAGGAAAATTTAATTTAATAAACCCGGCCATTGCAGAAGGCGCATATTCAATAGCATTTATATACCCTTTGCTATGATGCGCAAGAGGAAGCTGTATAAAAAGTATTCTCATTATATTAACAACCTGTATAAAATTGATTGAAAAAAGAATCATGGCATTTATATTTAGCATAAATGCAAGAAGAATGAAAGGGAAAAAGTTGAATTGATAGAAAAAACATCCTCAAAAAAATGGCACATTCTATGTATTGATGACAGTAAATTAAGCAGGGCTTTTATTGAAAAAACCCTTACACCTGTAAATATCCTGGTTGATACAGCAAAAAATGGGCTTGAAGGTTTAAAAAAAATTTCAACTAGCGGATACGACCTTATCCTTGTTGACATAGTAATGCCTGAAATGGACGGTTTTGAATTTTTAAAAAAATTCAGAAGCATCAAAACCAAAGAATTTACCCCTGTAATCTTTATGACAGGCCTGGATGATTTAAACAACAAAATAAAAGGATTAAACATAGGGGCTGATGACTACCTGATTAAGCCCATGAACGAAAATGAGCTTGTTGCACGCGTAATTTCCCTGCTAAGGCTTAAAGATGCCAACTCTGAGCTATACCAGAAAAATGAAATTATTAAAAGAGAACTTGAGGCAGCTAAAAGAATACAGGAATATATTATTCCATCTGATTTCAGCTATATAGAATACCCCAGGATAAGTGGAGTATACCATCCAATTGATGATATTGGAGGAGACTTTTTTGACTGCATAAAGATCGATGAAAACAGAACAGCCTTTGTAATAGCAGATGTAACAGGTCATGGGATTCCGGCTGCACTTATTATGACAATGTCAAAAATGCTCTTTAGCATTTATGCTGATAAATTTACAGGCACAGCTGAACTCATTAGTGAAGTGAACAAACACCTAAGAGGCACTCTCCTTGACACCCAGTATGTTACAGCTTTTTACCTTGTATATGACAAAAGAAACAATAGGCTTACATATACTAATGCAGGACATACAAGGGCTTTATTTTATCAGAAATTAAAAGAAAGGGTAATTGCTCTTGATACATTTGGGCTATTTCTTGGAATATCTGATAAAGTTGAATATGAAGAAAAACAAATTGCTGTAAACAAAGGGGACAGGCTATTTATATATACTGATGGATTAACCGAGCTTAAAAACCCGGAAGGTGAAGAATTTGGTGAAAAAAGGACAGGAAGATTTATCATGGAAAAACGGGAACTGAAAGAAAAAGAATTTTGTGATCTTCTTCTCCAGAAAATTTCAAGCTTTGACAAAAACAACCAGCAGAATGATGACCTGGCCTTTCTTAATATTGAATTTTAAACAAAAAAAGAACCTTTGTAAAAAAATATTATTTTTATACTTTAGCTTTCTTTAACTAAATTAAGACATCATGATTTCTCTGAATAAAGATCCACTGAACCATCATCAAAATCCTCTTCAGGAACCTCCTGATCAGGAAGCCCCTCAGTATAGTCCCCTTTTATTTTAGCTTCTGGCTGCTCTGGAACTAAATTGGACTCTTTATCCTTAATATAGGCCTCAAGTTTATCAATACCATCACGAAGTTCTTTAAACTCGGAAATATTAAGAGCAACACCTTTTTGTGTTGGCTTATAAATATCATTGCCATTGCTGTCTCTGCCTGCAAGGTACCATATACGGATATTAATAAGCTCCTTTCCTTTAAACTCGGAAACCTCTATCCTTATTATTTCACTTACATTTCTTTGAATATCCTTAATAAGCACAGTCATATCATATTCCTCTTTTTTTTATTATTTGTCATTGGAAAATTTATAAAAAATACAAAAATACCATATAAAAACTAATTACTAAAATAGTATAAAGAAGTCAAGGGTCAATTAAAAGTATATGTAAAGGCAAAAAAAAGAGGAGCTTTTATAACTCCCCTTTTTATACGTCCTTACTCTATTACAAATAAAAAAAATTAAAAATTATAACCAACACCTACATTCAACTGAAATGCACTTTCACCTAATGATGCAATATCAAGCAGCTTGAATCTGCCCTCAGCAAGAAGCGTTAAAGTACCTGAAATTTTAAAATCCGCTCCAAAAAAAAGGTCAACACCTGCATCTGAGTCATTTTTACCATGCTTAAAATTATAATAGTTTAAGGAAGGGCCAAAACCTATAAATGGAGCTATATTTTTTTTCCCCATAAAAAACCAGTACCAGTCAAAATGTATACCCCAAATATCTGCATGCTTTCCTTCATTCCTATCAAGCTGAAAATAATCTAAACCTGGTCTGAAATTAAGGTTGTCAAAAAAAACCTTGCCCATATCAAACCAGATACCCAGGTCAAAAGTATTATCATAATCTTTAAGATTATCTGTGGGCATTGTTAAACCGCCCTTTATGCCTACTATAGCAGCGTCTGCTTTATTATAGGCAAAAGAAAAAAGAAGAGAAAGAACCAGCAATGGAATATAAATTCTTTTCATATACTTAACTCCTGAAAATTAAAATTTGATTTGAGTATTAATAAACCAAACACTCCAAAGTATGTTAATTAGTTCCTGGTGAATAATTCACCATTTCTCATGGTCTATCATATAACAATATAAACATTAATTGTTATGCGTTATCAAATATTATTATCAGGGACTTATAATCTCTGAACT
>JBBAGC010000256.1:0-3966 GCA_041655115.1 Spirochaetota bacterium
TGCCCGATAAAGAGGATTTTCTGTGGATTCAAAAAATCCCTGTTTTTGCTGCTCGTTATTTCCACAGACAAAACAGGTTACACGAAGAAACTGCCACTCATGCTCACATAATGCACAGCTTAAAATTCTCTGATTATCTTTTGCACCCACTACTTTACTCATTCCAGGAAGATATCCGCAAAAAGGGCATGTTCCTTCAAACCATTGCTGTCCTGATTCAAGCTGAAATCCCGTGTTTGTTCGCAAAAAGAAAATCAAAGGCTTGAATACATTATGTATAACAAAAATAAACTCATCAAAATCAAGTTTTAATAATGAGGCTCTTTTGCCAAGAGCCTCAAAATCTCTCTTTAATAATTCAGAAAAAACCTCCTGAATAAATCCTGAAAATTCAGAAGAAAGCCTGGTAAAATCAAGGCCTATATTCCCTTCACTTATAACATCTGTAATACCTTTTAAAAGAACTTCCAGCTCCTGCTTCAAAGGAGCGTTGAATTTCAGATATTCCGGTTTAAATACAGGTAAATCCTTATTATCTGTTTTAAAAGAAACAACATTACCAGACTTCAGATTATTAAAAAAACTTTCCTGAAGAACAAAAATCTTTTCGTAAAAATCTGCCAGTTCCGGTGAAATAATTTTGTTTTTTAAAGCAGACTCTTTTTTAGATATTAAATAGGAGCTATGACTTTTCATTATTATTTATCTTTATTTTCGTTGTCACTCTCACCTGACAAAGATTTTTTAAACTCCCTTATACCACCGCCAATATCCTTTGCTATTTTTGGAATTTTTCCTGCACCAAAAAGAACCAGAACTATCAAAAAAATTATAGCCAGTTCCCATATTCCGGGCATACTCATAACGCACCTCACAAAATATTTAATTATATCCAAGTATATATTTAGACCTGATAATTCAATTAAAAAATTATTCAGGAATAAATACACAAAAGATATTTATTCTTTATAAAGAATAAAGGATATTTTTAATGAGTTATTTTATTGTGTCAATAACTCTACAGGAAAAAAAATAATTATACTGCAGTGGTTATTCTAATGGCTTTATCCGCTGGGTCTTCAAAAAACTTGACATTATCAATAGGCTTTTCTATTTTTTTTACACTTCTTTTGACATTTAAAACTACACCGCCAAAAATTTTATTTGAAACTTTAATAAAGGGCTCTTTGTCCGGCTTGTTTCTTCCTTCAATCTCCTTTGACTCCTCAATAAGCTTTTTCATCTCTTTATTGGCATTACCAAGATCATTCAACAAAAGAAGACAGTTTTTTTTCTTAAGAGGGGGTAGTATTTTAATATATTCCTTGGGATTTTTAAATACTTCATCTCCAAACTGCATTTTTAGCATATCATTAATCTCATCAACTTTATCTTTTACAATTTTTATTTCTGATCTCTTATCAGCAAGTTCCTTTTCTACAATATAGTTTCTACCAACAGATATTGCTGTAGCTGTTTCATTTTGAGTGCCAATAACGCTTGCACTTACCTCATTTAAAGCGGAAAGTTTTCCCCCTATTATTCTGCCAGATGAAGAGCTGACAATTATAGAATCATAGGAAACAATCTCACAATTAATAATTGAGTCTTCAACTATAACGCTTTTACCAGCTTCAACCCTGGCATTCTGCATAAAACGAGCCTGCACCTCTCCTCCAGCAGTGAGCTTCACTGATTCCTTTCCCACAACACCCAGCTTAATAGTAATATTCCCGCCTGCAATGAGCTGTGCATCTTCAACGTCTTGATCAATAATAATGTCACTTGCTGCCTTAACCCTGAATCCCGGCTTTACAGAACCGGTTATATGAACCGTTCCATTAAAGTCAATATTCCCATAATCAAGGTCAATATCACCATTAACCATAGCTACAGGGAGTATGGAAACCTTGTTTTTTTCAACCTTTACACAGCCATCAAGCCCTGCAAGATATACATTTGCATCAAAACCGGACTGAATAAGATTATCGCCCTTCCTGTAGCCCTTTGGAGGCTCCTTTGTTGCAAGTATTTTTTCACCAAAAACATCATAGCCATCTTCCTGCTTCACTCCTGGTATATGAAGGAGAATTTCCTGATTTTTCTGAACCTGTATTATTGAATCAACCTCTTTAAAATCTATGCGACCATCAGACAAAAGCTTCCCTGCCTTTTTCTGAAAATTAAACATAGGTTCAAAATAATCATCATAGCCATTAACAGGGTCACGGCCTTCTGCCACAAGAACCCTTACAAGACGGAGGGACTCTGGGTCTAATTCAGAGATCTGTTTTTCATAATCTTCCCTTGAAATAATATAAATAACATTCTCCCCACGAAGAAGCTCCTCTGCCTCTCTATAAGGAGGAAACTGACCAGTACGGGAAGGAAAAACATTAAAATAAGCTCTTAATTTATCTTTTCCATATACAAGAGGCGATAATAGCTTTATTTTTTTATCTTTAAATATAATAAAGCCATAATAGGATGCCTTATATACTTTTTCCGCATTATCAAAATAAATTCCCTGGCCAGCATCAAAATTAAAATAATCCATAACCTTGTAAGCTTTGTATGCAGGATCAATATAGCTGGCAATTTCCTCATCTGACTTCACATCTACTACAGCTGCAACAGTTTCACCAGCAGCTGCAAAGTTATGAGCTGAAGAAAGAACTGTTTTGACTTCACCAGCCTTGTTTTTACGCTGAGTCAATATTTTTTGCGCTGTTGGGTCAAAATAAAGTATTACTTTTCTCATATCCTGCCAGGGATCCTTTTAATATATTTGTAGACATAATATTTATCGAAGTAGACTATACAATAGTTTAACACTTTATATAATCCCTTATTAAAATAAACCTGCTTAGGCTTTAATGTAAATATACTCCTTATATAATGCAATATTAATATTATATTGAAAAGAAATTTATTGCATCATAAAAATAAAATGCTCTGACCCCATCTCCCTAACCCTCTTCCCCAGAATGGCTTACTTCTTCCCATATTTTTTAATGATCAATAAAATCAGCTAAGCCCCCGGCGGAATGAGTTTTTTTCTCTAAGGAATTCTTTTCCGCCGCCCTCAAAGGGAGCCGATTAACTTTTTTTATAGTTTTTTTTACTTAATTTATACTGATTTAGCGTTAAGAAAGTATAAATATGAACAGAAATTTATTTATCCCCCTCTGGGGGAAGCCGAAATAGGTTTATTCAGCATGCCAGATTAACCGGCTGGGGGTCGAGAGAAAAAATGTGGGAAGGTGTGAGCATTTTAATGCCCACACCTTTGTATTTGTTTAAATAAGACCTTTTTTAATTAAAAGCTCACCTATTTGAATAGTATTAAGGGCTGCTCCTTTACGAATATTGTCTGAAACAACCCACATGTTTATTCCATTATCAATAGATTCATCCTTTCTTATCCTTCCAACAAAAACATCGTCCTTACCTGCTGCATCAATAGGCATGGGATAAATATTCCTGCCAGGTTCATCAAGAACAGTGATACCGGGTTTGCCCTTTAAAAGCTCCCTTACAGCAGCAGGTGAAATATTTTTTTCTGTTTCAATATTTATAGATTCAGAATGCCCATAAATTACAGGAATACGCACAGCTGTGGCTGTAATCTTTATGGAACTGTCTCCTAAAATTTTTCTTGTTTCATGAACCAGCTTCATCTCTTCCTTTGTATATCCATTGTCAGTAAAATCATCAATATGGGGAAGGGCATTAAAAGCTATCTGATGGGGATAAACCAAAGCATCTGATATATTTTTTCCCTGTGAAACCTCCAGAGACTGTTTTAAACATTCCTGAATTGCATTAACACCAGTACCTGAAACAGCCTGGTAAGTACTTATAACAAGCCTCTTTATTTTTGCAGCTTCATGGATATGCTTTAAAGGAAGCATTAGCTGTATTGTTGAGCAATTAGGATTAGCAATAATACCCTTATGCCTGTCT
>JBBAGC010000257.1:0-3958 GCA_041655115.1 Spirochaetota bacterium
CATGAAATCGCAGCTGAAGCAATTGTTATTCCTCTTTCCTGCTCCTGTTTCATAAAGTCCATTGTTGCCTGGCCATCATGAGTTTCGCCAAGCTTTCTGGTTGTTCCTGTAAAAAATAAAATTCTTTCAGTCATTGTGGTTTTGCCTGCATCTATATGAGCAGCAATACCAATATTTCGCAACTTGTGAAATGGCATATACACCTCGTATTATATAAGTTCTGTTAGTTTTTAGTGATTAAAATTGTTGTATACAGACGGTATGGAGAATTTTCGTTTATCCTGCCTGAAATAAATCAATCTAGTCAGAAAGGCATTGTCAAAGTCTCATTGAAATTTGTCAATTATTTTTAAGGAGAAATGATTTTAATTATTTCCAGTTGAATTTTTGCATTGTAAGCTGCATTTGTGCCTGGATGTTCTTCTGCAATATAGTGAAAAATTTCCATGGCTTTGTTGTTATATCCCATTTTTTTATAACATATACCTGCTTCAAAATAAGCGTCAATACCCTCATCTGCGTAGCTGTATTCCTGATATATGCTTTTATAGGCTTCTAGTGCTTTTTGAAAATCAAAATTTAAAATATGGATTTTTGCTATTTCCCTGTAAGCATTTCCTCTGTGTATTCCATGTATATAAATTTCAAGGTATTCGTTAAACTCATTAAGAGCGCGATTGTAATCATTTATTTTCATAAATTCAATACCATTTTGAAACTTCATATTATCAGCAATTTGCATGAAATTAAGCTCATTATTTGTATTTTGAGCTAAAAGACCTATGCTCATTGCAAGGATAATGAGTGATATAATAACAGGTTTTTGCAGATATTGCATAATAAATTCCTCCGGATTATGTCTTATTAATTATCGGATTAAGGGTTTTTATTATGAGTAAAAAACAGGCTCATAAGGATTTTAGTTGATTTTTAATGCAATAGTTTATTAGATTAATAGTATTTTTCAGCAATGGCTTGTGCCAGCTTTATTGTTTAAAAGAAATACTTTATGGAGAATCCATTGTCAGCAAGATCAATTACTGTTTTATGTTTGATTCTTATTTTAACAGCTGGCTTTTCATATCTGCAACATGAAAATCTTTACAGGTTTTACATGGGAAAGTACTTTAAGCTTACTGGTGAAACTAATGTTTATATGGATAAGTCCAAAAAGCTGTATTCAGAGGGAAAGCACGAGGAGCTGAATGAATATATTGAAACCCTGATTACTGTTTATCCGGAAAATTATAAATTAAAGCAGATTGCAGGATTAAATTACATTAAACTTGGCAAAGAAATAAAAGGAGCAGAGCTTTTTGTTTCTTCTCTTGAGGGAGGGGTTATTGAAGGGAGAGATCTGGCTCTGGTTGTACGGATTCTTTTTAGAAATGATCATTTTGGAGATGTGATATCTTTTTATGATAAGGGTTTAATGTCAGGTGATGTTAATATGGCATTTTATTACGGGGCATCGCTTTATCAGGGAGGCAGATACAAAGAAGCTTTTGAAAGGCTTAATTATGCCCATAAAGCAGGATATACCGGATATGAAATAAATTATTACATGGGTCTTTGTCTGGAAGAGTCAGGTGATTTATCCAGGGCTGTATTTTTTATGGAACGTGCATATAATGAAAACAGGAGAGACAGGGACATAAAGCTTTCTCTTATACAAGTTTACAGGAAAGCCGGACGTTTAAAAGATGCAGAGGTGCTATTCAGGACAAAGTAGGCCAGTATGGATTTTCTAATCAGGAAGATATAAGAGCGAGTATTTTTTGTGCAACATCATTTACAGATTTTCCTGCTATTTCTGCTGATGAAAATATAAGACTTCTGGTATTGAGGTTTACACACCGTATCCAGGCTTTCTTTTTGTTTTTGTTAAATCTGATTATAAGCAGGTAATCTATTTTGTCAGGTGCTGCCTTGTTTATTGCAGCAAAGGTCTTTTTGTCCATGATGCTGTAATTTAATGTGTATTTTTCATATATTCCTTGTTGTTCTTTAATGTCTTTAAAATGGCTTTCCCCTGACCAGGTTCCATAATAAAGCTCAATTGTATTTTTATCATGAATTTTGCGAAATGAAGCAGTTTCAGAGCTTATGTAGTGAAGTTTATCAATATCCTCTTTTTCAATATTATTGTAAATACTGCTCCCCTGAAAAGAGTTGAGTTTATGCCCTTTGTTCATGATTTCAAAGTAAAGTCTGTTAAGATCTTCACCCTGAATATTTGTAAGAACAGCCAGCCTTGAATTTTGTTTAAGGTTTTCGCTTTTATAAACCATTGCCGGATTGGTTATGTTTTTAATATGCGTTGAAATACGGTCTATCAGGCTGAATATTTCTACTTCACGAAAACCTTCATCTGTAAAGGTGAAAATGCTTGATGAACTGACTTTATAAACGTGAATTACTGTTTTAATCTTATTGTTTTTTTGAGGCTCAAAAGAGCCATATACAAAATATTTAGATTTTATGTATGATGAAATGTTGTGAAGATCCTGTTCTGTGTATTTTTCAAGGGATTTTACTTTTAAAATTTTTTCAATTTCTTTTGGCTTAATTATATTTATTTTGTATTTTGTGCTAAGAGAACTGGCAAGGGCTGTTGGTAAAATGGATTCAAGATAATTAAATTCATTTTTGGAAGAAATATTAATAAAATTGCCAACAGCTATTGTTTCAGCACCCTTAAGAGCGGTAATTTCAGGAGCAGCACTTTCAAGAGCTGCCGGAGAATCTGTTCCAGATACACCTGTTTGTCCTTTAAGACCCGGATGCCATAATGAGGTGCAAACAAGGAGTACTGTTAAATTAAGTAAAATATTGTTTTTCATCTGCTTATAATATTTTTAGCAAAATGAGTAATTATTGTTTCAATATTGTCATTATATTTTGTAGGATAGTTTTCAATAAATTCAATATCAAGTGTTCGAAGATTTATTACTCTTGCCCAGCTCACATTTTCCCAATCTTTAAGATCCAGAACTATTAAAAAATCAACGTCCCAGTTGCTTCTTATCTGTTGCAGTGTTGACGCCTTGTTAAGCTCATAATTATAAAAGTGAAGCTTGTATATATTGTCATAAGCCTTTTCAAAAGCTGAGACTTCTGAGGCTTTTTTGTCCTTTATTTTATAGGATATTTTTTTCATGTCCTTAATATCATAAATATCTTCCATGCTGTAAAGATCAGATGCATTAAAGGCTTTAACCCTGAATCCTTCATTCATGAAAGTAACCAGAACTGCGTTTTTCAGATTGTTAGGTGAATCAATTACTATGCCAACTTTGGCCTGTGAAGGCAGTTTTGCGGAAGTGTGAATTAGACCTTTTTTTGTGCTGCAGGAAAGCATAAAAAAGGGAATGACAGTAATTAAAATTATATTTTTTGTAAATTTTTTATACAGCATCTGACCACCTCATTGATAGTTGATTAACTGTATAATATATTAAAAATATGTTATTCGTCAATATTAAAATACGTTCTAAATATTATTTATTTAAGTACAGGTTATGTGCAGGGCAGTTGATTAAGCAGGAGCCTTACCTGGTTTTGCAGGTGTAATCAAAAACTCCCCTTTAAAGGGGAGTTTTTGATTATGTAAATTGTTATAATAAATTTTAATTTTTAAAAAAATCTAAAAATCCCTTTTGGGAGATGATGGGATTAATCTGTTGAGTTTTATTATTCTGTTTCTTCTTCTTTAGACTCTTCCGGTTTTTTTGTTTTTGCAAGGTATTCCCTTAAGCCTTCTTTTTTTACTTCACTTTCAGCAACAAGCTCCAAAACATATTGATTAGCTTCCTGCCTGGATTTGTATGCCATAAGCTGCTGCCTGATATATGCGGTTGCTTCATTGGCTGTTCTTCCTGCAAACTGGCTTCTGTTTTTATTGTAAAATTCAGTTACCTCTTCATCGCTCACTTCTATTTTATCTTTAAGTTTTTGG
>JBBAGC010000258.1:0-3948 GCA_041655115.1 Spirochaetota bacterium
CATTATTTACATTAATTCTAAACTGTACTTCAAGACCACTCCCGGAATCAACTGATTTATTAAAAAAGTTTTTTACCACTTCCCTGTCTTCAAAATAAATTTTTTCCTCAAGAATATAAGGATCAATAGGCTCTCCTTTTTCATAAAAATCAACCATGTCCCATATTTCAGCCATGTTTTTATCTGTTGTTATTTTACCTGTAGAAAAATCATATTCCCATGAAGAAATTTTACCCATTTTCATGGCATTTTTAAGTTTTTTTTCACTCTCCTTAAGCTTTTGAGCCTGCTGTGTCTTTTCAATTTCATTAGTCTTGACATCATGAATATCCTGATTAATCCCTGCTATTATTACAGGCATACCCTGCACATCTGCTTCAACAACCTTTGCTATAATCCTGATCCATCTATTTTCATCAGGGGACTCACCCACAACTATCCGATAGTCAAAAGAAACTTCTTTTTTCTTTCCTGTAAATACATCCTTAATAAATAGCTCAACCATTGGACGATCTTCCGGATATATCATTTGAAACCACTTGTCAAAATCCAATGTTTCCATTCTATCCAAAAAAATCATTTTTAAACCAAAAAGGTTTCGGATTTTCCTTTCAGGAACATTCAATTCCCATGGCAAAATTTTCCCTGCTTCAAGAGCAAGCAAATAATATGTTTCAAGTTTCTCTATAATATTTTCAGGTGAATTAACTTTTGTATTTCCCATATTTTTTAGTTCCATATATTAAAAATAAGTTTAAATCATTTATGAAAATAATTCCACTACATTTTTATTTAAAAAATTAAAATACCTGGTTTTTATAAAGGGGTCAGAGCCTCAAGGTAATAAAAAAATTTTTACTTGTAATAAGCAAACAGCTTATATAAAATAACTTAAATTATTCAAAAATATTAAAGCTGTGAAGGGAAAACAATGTACACACTGAACCTTGCTGCATCCTTAATAGCATCTATTCTTCTTATTTATACAGCTATTTTTGTACTGTATAAAAACAAGGGACAACAGTCACCTATAATCTACTCAATCTATAACTTTTCCGCAGCAGGAATACTTATTACCATGTTTTTCACATATCTGCTTAAAGATACAGCACATATTTTAGCAATAAACAGGCTTACAATTGTATCCAATATTATGCTTCCATCTTCAATGCTTAATCTTTCCCTTACCTATCCTGAAAGAGACAAGCCAATAAACTTGTGGATACCCTTTACTGTGCTTATTCCGGCATTTATTGTTGCAGGGATTTCCTTTTTTACCAATGCAGCACTAATAGATATAACTTTCAGCGGTGATAAAATGATACGGAATTTAGGCTGGTTTTATCCTGTTTATGCAGGAATTGCCATTTCATATTTTGCTGCAAGTGTTAGTATCTTTATTTACAACTATGTAAAAATAAAAAACGAAACCTACAGGCTCCAGATAAAATACCTTATATTTGCAACTTTTCTATTCATTGCAATTGGATACCTTGGATCAATAATAATTCCTCAAATCACAGGCAATTATAACTTTTATATTCTGGCTCCTGCACTTGCATCATTTGTAGCAACTATTACTCTTTTTTACTCAATTGTAGCATACAATATTATGGATTTTAGAACAGCTATGCATAAAACAGCCATGTATGCTGCTCTTAGTGCCATTATTCTTATTCCCATACTACTGATATTTTACGCTGCATCTGAAATAGAATTGCTTAAAAACACACCACCATTAATTCTTGCAGGATCATCTGCACTGGTATTTATGCTTTTCTCATATCTATTTCAGCCTGGCATTGACACTGTATTTAAAAGAAAGCAGGCTGACATCACAAATATTACAAACAATTATATTAAAAAAGCATCCAGACTTAAAACTCTGGAAGAAATTATTGAAGCAAGCACTATTGAAATTCACCAGGGATTAAACCTTATCCGTTCAGTATTTTTCATGTATGATGATGAGAATAAACTCTTTGTAAAATCATTTGATACAAAAAAATCCGGTAAAGAGGAAGGAACTCTGGACAGGCATTTCCCCCTTGTTAAATGGTTTGCAAGAAACCAGGAGATTCTTCCAAGAAACAGGGTTTTTATTGATGATGACTCCTTTAAAAGCACCAGAACAGAAATTGAAGCTTTTTTTGACAAATACGATATTGCACTTATACTTCCCATTTATTATGAAAACAGGATAATCAGCCTTTTATGTCTGGGGAAAAAAGAAAACATTACAGGGTTTTCTCCAGATGAGGTTGAAAAAATCTACGAATACAGATCACACACCAATGACTTTATTACATCTGCCCTGACCTTTGACAAGGCAAAAAAAGAACAGTTTGTTTCAAGGAGCTTAAACCTTTCTTCGGAAATACTGGAAAATGCTTCAGCCAACAAACTCCCTGAAATGAAAAATATATCCTTTAGCACCCTCTCTTCTCCAAGATATTCTAAAGGAGTTGATTATTTTGATTTTCTTCAGCCAACAAAAAATAGCATTGGAATTTTATGCAGCGATGTTTCAGGCATAGGAGTTAACAATGCGCTCTACTCCGTTATATTAAGAGCAGCTTTTCACGGCTGCATCAATGAGGCTGCTTCACCTTATACTATGCTGAAAAGAATTAATCTGGTGCTTAGCGAATACACAGCTGGTGCAGGTGAACTTGTTACTGCATTTTACTCCTACTATGATGCTGATACAAAAAGAATATTTTACACAAATGCGGGGTTTCCTCCTATGGAGGTTTTCCGTGTAGAAAAAAATGACTTTGACACGCTTAACACTGCAGGTGCGCCCCTTGGCTATGACCCCATGTCCGATTTTGGTCAAGGAAGAACAGAACTTAAAAGTGGTGATATATGTGTTATATATTCAAAATCACTTATTAATTCACGGAATAATGAAGGAGGAACCTTTGGTCTTTTACGGCTTAGAGGAGCCATAAGAGAAGCAAGAGGAAGACAGCCTGCTGAAATAGCCTTTAATCTTAAAAAAATATATGAAAAGTTCATGAACCAAGCACATCCTGATACTGATGTTACTGTACTTATCATGAAAATAAGCTAATAAATCCTAAATATGAATTTTTTTGCACAAATGACCATTTTTTGACAATTTTTTAACAAAAAATTTGACTGGTGAAGAATTCTTTGATAAAATAAAATTAAAGAATATAATACAATAAATCCTGTAAAAAAACTTGTTACAGGTTCCAGGGGGAAACTAAATGGGGAATAAAAAAGCAAAGGCCTATATTCCAGAACTTGAAGATGAAATGACCTTGTGCAATGAAATCTATTCAAACAACTATAAAAAAGAGCTTAAAGAAATAGATAAGCATGATATAATAATCAAAATTTGTGACATAATCGGTTCAAAACCAGAAAATATATGCAAAGCTGAAGATGTTTTTGAAGCAATTAAATACCATATTACAAAATATGTTCTTCATCATGAATACTGCCCTGCTACAAACAGTGAGGTAAAGCCTAAATTTCTCTTATGGCTTGACAGCAAGGCTGAACCTGAAAAGGCAAAAGAAGTTTCAGATTTTTTAAACAAATATCTAAAATAAAAGTGCCCAAAAAAAAACTGTTTTTACACACATGCTGTGCACCATGTATGGCATATATATTTGATCTGCTTAATGAAAATTTTGACGTCACTGTTTTTTTCTTTAATCCCAATATTATGCCAAAAGAGGAATATTCAAAGCGCTTAAATGAAATAGTACGCTTTAGCAAAGAAAAGGGGTTTGAACTCATTATTGAGGAAGAATCTCCTAAACTATGGGTTACAGCTGTTAAAAATTTCAGGTATAAAGGTGAAAAATCTGAAAGATGCTGGATCTGCTACAGCTACAGGCTTGAAAAAACCTTTCAGGTTGGGAAAAAACTTGGCTTTGACATAATAGCCACAACCCTGTCCATAAGCCCGCA
>JBBAGC010000259.1:0-3943 GCA_041655115.1 Spirochaetota bacterium
GAACCTCCGGCTGAGTTAATAATCTGGTCTATATTAAGTGTTATCCTTTTAATACTGGCAATAGGAATAGTTCTTTATTTCTACAACAGATATATAGCAAGTGATGACTATGAAGTAGATCCAATACTGGAATTAGAAGAGCCTGCTCCTACAACAAGCCAGGTTGCATTGCTCCCTTACTTTCTTGTTGCAATTCTTCTTTTTGCAGCGCAAATAGGAGCCGGCTCTTTAACTGCCCATTATACAGTAGAGGGCCTTAATTTTTTTGGGCTTCCTATTGCAAAAATTCTTCCCTATGCACTTTTGCGCACATGGCATCTACAGCTTGCCATATTCTGGATAGCCACATGCTTCCTTGCAGCAGGGCTGTTTATAGGGCCTTTTGTTGGACGTGAACCCAAACACCAGGGAAAGCTGGTTTTTACCCTCTTTATAGCAGTTGCTATTGTTATCCTGGGTACACTCACAGGAACATGGCTATCTATAAACGGATATATGGATAACCTTGCTTACCTTCTGGGACATCAGGGATACGAATACATTGAACTTGGAAGGCTTTGGCAAATACTGCTTATAGCAGGAATGATTATATGGCTTATACTTGTATTAAGGGCTATTCTTCCTGCGCTAAGGGAAGAAAAGGACAGAGGCGGGCTTACCCATCTGCTTCTATATAGCTCCATAGCAATACCGCTTTTTTACATGGCTGGTCTAATGTATGGAAAAGGAAGCCATCTCTCTGATGCTGAATACTGGAGATGGTGGGTTGTTCACCTTTGGGTAGAGGGATTTTTTGAAGTTTTTGCCACTGTAATTCTTGCATTCATACTCACAAGAATCAAAGCTGTTGGAGAAAGGATTGCAGAAATTACAGTTTACCTTATTGTATTTCTGTACCTGGGAAGTGGAGTGTTAGGTACTTTTCATCACCTTTACTGGAGTGGAACACCCACACCGCTTATTGCCATAGGTGCGGTTTTTTCAGCCCTGGAGGTTGTGCCTCTTACTCTGCTTGGATTTGAAGCTGCAAGCAACATGAGGCTGCTAAAAAAATCCGGTCAGGATTATCCATACAAATGGCCAATTTACTTCTTTATAGCTGTAGCTTTCTGGAACCTGGTTGGAGCTGGAGTTTTTGGATTCATGATAAATCCGCCAATTATACTCTACTATATCCAGGGAATAAATACAACCCCCATACATTCACACACTGCTCTTTTTGGAGTTTACGGACTTCTTGCAATTGCGCTTATGCTCTTTAGCGTCCGCAATATTTTCAAAAAAGCAGCATGGTCTGATTTTCTTTTAAAAATCAGTTTCTGGGGTCTTAATGGCGGTTTAATGGCAATGACAGTTTTTAGCCTTCTGCCAGTAGGATTTTATCAGTTCTACTATGCTGTTAAATACGGGATGTGGTATGCCCGAAGCCCGGAAATTGCATCTGGTGAGTTTATAAGGTTTTTCTCATGGATGAGAATGGTACCTGATATAATTTTCTTTGCAGGCGCCATGGCTCTGATCCTGTTTCTGGTTCGCGGAATATGGCTGTCATATTTTAAAAAAGGAAAAGCTTAAATTAAAATAGAGGCTGCCTTGTATAAACAAACATAGGCAGCCTCTATTTATCACAATTTTTCTATTACTGCAACAAAAGCTATAAAAAAAATTCCCTATAAAAAGCAATTTTATTCAATACTTATGCAGCTAACAGGACATTCATCTGCAGCCTGCTTTGCATCATTTTCACTCTCTGCAGGAACCGGGCTAACATAGGCAACTGCAACACCATCTGCCATTTTAAATACTTCTGGGCATATCTCAACGCATAACTCACATCCAATACAAAGATCCTGATCTACGCTTGCTTTCATAGAAAACACCTCTTTAGTTTTTAAATATAAGAGTCAATTTTATTTTTCCAGATTCTCCTTACCCCTGCTATCATCACAGGGTTCTCCTGCATCGTAATTTCTAACCATTTCAGGATGATCCGTTGTTGTGCATTGTTCAAGCGGATCCTTTACCATAATTTTTTCACAGCAGAAAGGAACTTCAGGCTTGCTTTCTATTTCTTCAGTTCTGCCACACTTGCTGCATCTGTAAATATATTTGCTTTCACCCATCATAACCCTCCAGCATTGATTATAAATTTAAAACACTTTTAAAAAGTACTGATATATTCCAAAGCTTTCTGTTCTGACTCATATATTTTAAGAATATCTGTAAACTGAACTATCTCAAAAACTTTTCGCACAGCCTCATTGATGCAGCAAATTAGCATCATCCTGTTATCTTTTTTAAGAGCTTTCATGCTCATAACAAGTACCCTTAATCCAGAGCTGCTTATATATTCAACATCCTTCATATTTATAATGAAATGACTTGCAGGCTCCATAGTAATAAGCCTGCTTAACTCTTCTTCAATATCCAGGGAATGATGAACATCAAGCCTTCCTCTGAAATATATTATTATTGCATTTTCGACTTTTTTAAAATTTAATTCCATTTACACACTCCATTATATATATTAAATAATAACAATATTTTAACTTTTCAACAGGAAAATTTCTTTTCTCACAAAATTCAACAAAAATATTACACTTGCATTTATATAATTTTGCTTTACATTAAAAAAACCGCGTATAAATATAACATAAATAAGCGCAGAGGTAATCCTCATGAAAATTGGAAATAAAAGATTTATATCTTTTCTTTTAATAATGCTTTTTGCTGTTACACTTTTTTCCAATATAAAAATACCTGCTCCATTTTCAGATGCAGGACATCCTGTAAACACCAGCGGAGATGAATTTTCCCCATCAATAACCGCTGATTCAAAAACACTTGTTTTTAGTGCCAAAACTCCGGGAAACAGATCCCACAACATATACATCTCAAAAAATATTGCAGGATCATGGAGCACTCCAATACCTGTTGATGAGCTTAATTCAATTTACAATGATGAAACACCTTTTATTTCTGCAGATGGCAACACTATAATTTTTGCCTCAGACAGACCTGGCGGATACGCTCCTCCAGTGACATCTGACGGGAAAGTACGCATTACCTTTGACCTCTATATTTCCCGAAAATTTGATAATAAATGGACCAAACCCCAGCTCCTCAATAAGGAAATAAATACAGCATGGAATGAAAGATCCCCATCAATAAGCAGAGACGGAAAAAAGTTTTTCTTTACCAGATGGCCCTACATGAATCTTGGCCGTTCTAAAATATTTATGGCAGACATAACAAAGGAAGGAATAATAAATGTCAGAGAACTTCCAGAAGCTATTAATTCCGGAAATTTTGAAATAGCATTTATTCCATCGTATAAATCTGAAAAAGAACGATACTTTTTTTCCTCCATGCGCGAAGGAGGATATGGCGGATGGGACATTTATTATACTGACCTGGAAAAGGACAAGTTCACTAACCCTGTAAATGCAGGTGCAGCAATAAATTCCGAAAAAGATGATCTTTACCTGATTGAAGGAAATGATTTTTCCATGATCTGTTCCAATAAAAAAGGCGGGCCAGGAGGATTTGATATTTTTCTTTCCTCAACACCCCAAAGCAAACCCACAGTAATTACTAAATCTTTTATTACTAAATCCTTTTCAAAAGACGCTTATGGAGAAACATATATTAAAGTTAATGTGTACAATGGTGCTACTGATAAATTAATAAAAAACAGCAAGTTTAATATTCTATTAAATACCTGCACAAGCAAAGGCTGCTCTGTTACAAGAAGCACAGAGCGGATTAGCAATGAATCCGGATACTTTATAGTACGACCAAAATCTGATGTTAAATCCATAATTATTGAATCCACTGAACCGGCATATTCACACAGCAACCTGGAACACCAGGTCATTCCCCTGGCTTATCAGGAAATTTCTGTTTTTTTTAACAGAGAAGTTTCATCTGCAAAAGAATCCAG
>JBBAGC010000260.1:0-3927 GCA_041655115.1 Spirochaetota bacterium
AACTGTATGTTCTATGGGAAGCATATTATCCTGCTTATTCCCAATCAAAAGTACAGGCACTTCTATTTCTTTAACTTTTTCAGAAAGGTCAACTGTGCTGCATATTTTAAATCCCTTTATAATACCGGCTTTATGAAGCTCAGAAATTCCATTTTTTGCTGCTGCTAAAAAAATTCCTGCTTTTTTAGAAAATGAGTTTTTTATAAGGGATTCATAAAAAAGGTAAAAGTCTTTTTCAGCAGCTTTTACAGCTTCTTCATGTATATTAAA
This sequence comes from Spirochaetota bacterium, assembly GCA_041655115.1. Lineage (GTDB taxonomy): Bacteria > Spirochaetota > UBA4802 > UBA4802 > UBA5550 > JBBAGC01. The sequence continues at coordinate 271 of JBBAGC010000260.1, forward strand.
ATTGCTGGAAGTTGATACCAGTATCAGGGCTTTTACTCTGTTTTTGTGTTTAATGTAATAATTTATGGCTACAGCTCCACCCATGGAGTGGCCAAGAATAATGGAACTTTTGATTTTTTCTTTTTCAAGAATAGTATTAAGGGCATTATCATAATCATCTATAACATTTATTAAGTAATTTTTAGAGTTGCCATGGCCAGGAAGATCAGGAGCTATTATCCTGAACATGGGAGAAAAATATTTAATCTGATTATGAAAAAGCCTTGAATCACCTGCAAGCCCATGGATCATTACAAGTGCAGTGGAGCCACTTCCGGCAGTTCTATAAAATAATTCCTGGTTGTTATGAGTTAAATATTCAGATTTTTTTGACATGTATATACATGTATTTTGATGCCTGAAAAATGCAATGTTTTTTTTGTGATAGTTTTTTTTGACAGGATGCTCTGACCCCTTTTTTTAGAAATTAGCCATAAAAACGCAGAGTTTATAGAGGACTCTCCGAGCGGTTATCTGATAGTTCTCAGTTTTTCACTTGTCACTTTTTGTCTCGTCACAAAAAGCGACTTAAAAAAGACGCGCCTGGCCGGCGGGGCTAACGCCAGATCTCGTCTTGCCAGCTGCGCTGGACTCGACTCAAACAAGCTGGCTGAAAAGGTATCGCCTGCGGCGATGATTTTGGAACTCTTTGTATCAGGTAAATGCTGGGATTGCAGTAACTTAAATAAAAACCTAAGCTCTGTGTCCTCTGAGTCTCTGTGGCGAAAAAAATAAGAAATTAGTTGCGGAGATAGGTCGTTCACGATGAAGAGATGTGATTTATTTAGTGTTTGGTTAGCCAGGAATAATATCTTGGAAAGCAAAAATTAAAAGTTGACAATGGGGGGCTGGTGTGTAACTCTTAATAAAGAATAAATTTTTTTGAAATTATATTTTTCTGTTCGAGGCTTTTGAAATGTTTTTTATAATAGTTTGGCATCAGGCATCAGGCATCAGGCATCAGGCATCAGGCATCAGGCATCAGGCATCAGGCATCAGGCATCAGGCATATTATCCTTTCTATTTAGTTTATTTCAATCTTTTTTTTCTAAAAATAATTTTATTTTCCATGTTCAATTGTCCACGCATTTCCTATTGTACAGGGATATCCTTTGGTGTGGAAAAGACTCCGTTAAGTTTAAGCTTATGACAGCTAAGAAATTATTAACAACTATCGTTTTTATTGGAGGGTTGCAATTATTACGCATAGATATTGCAGGACAATGCCTTGCTGAAATATACTTAGAAACAAATATCGCCTTATTGTTAGTGGGGCAAATTCTTATGGTTTATAAACTTAAATTTGAAAAGATAAATAAAAGGGAGTATAATTTTTGAAGCAAATTATAAGGCTCCTTAGGCCACATCAATACATAAAAAACCTGTTTATCTTTGCTCCTCTGTTTTTTACATTTTCGTTTACAATTCAGCAATTAGTTGATTTATCAATAACGTTTATTCTGTTCTCAATATTGGCAAGCAGTATATATATTTTTAATGACTTCAAAGATATTGAAGAGGATAAACAGCACCCGCAAAAAAAGCACAGACCTCTTGCAAGTGGTAAAGTTAAAATCTCCTCTGCGCTTTTTTTGATTGTTATATTATCAGGTTTCTCCTTAACTTTTGCATTTTTCTTTAATCAAAAAATGTTTATAGTATTGGTTGTATATTTTTTCCTGAATCTTGCCTACTCTATCAAGTTGAAGCATATTACCATAATTGACATATTTGTTATAGCAACAGGTTTTGTTCTTAGATTATTTGCAGGAGCTGCTGTAATAGAAAACCAGCTTTCTATGTGGATAATCATTATGACATTCTTGTTAGCTTTATTTTTAGCAGTAGCGAAAAGAAGAGATGACGTGCTTTTAGCAAGTGATGGGAAAGAAACAAGAAAAAGTATTGATGGCTATAATTTGGAGTTTGTAAATGCGGCAATGGTTTTTATGGCTGGTGTGATTGTGGTTGCCTATGTGCTTTATACTGTTTCTGATGATGTGATTGTTAGGTTAAACAGTAGCAATCTTTATCTTACAGCATTTTTTGTAATACTTGGCGTAATGAGATATATGCAGATTACTTTTGTGGAAGGAAACAGTGGGAGTCCTACAAAAATAGTTTTAAAAGATAGGTTTTTAAAGTTTACTATATTCTTTTGGCTTGTGAGTTTTTTTGTGGTATATAAAGGTATTTAAATTGGATAAAAATAGTAAAATAATCATACCTGGAGCAGCAGGACTTGTTGGACAAAATTTAATAATTATGCTGAAAGAAAAAGGCTATAAGAATCTTGTTGCAATTGATAAACATTGCAATAATCTTAAAACTTTGAAATCTATTCACCCGGATATAAAAGCTATTGAAACGGATTTAGCAGAAAAAGGAGAATGGGAAAAATTATTTGAAGGAGCAGATATTGTTTTAATGTTACAAGCACAGATAGGTGCTCCCACCATTGAACCTTTTATACGAAATAACATCACTTCAACTAAAAATATAATCGAAGTGATAAAAAAGTACAAAATCCCATATCTTGTTCATATAAGTTCATCAGTGGTAAATTCTGTCGCAGATGATTTTTATACTAATACAAAAAAAGAACAGGAAAAACTTGTTCTTGAATCAGGAATCAAGAATTGTATTTTAAGACCAACACTAATGTTTGGCTGGTTTGATCGAAAACACCTTGGCTGGCTTTCTCGTTTTATGAAAAAAATTCCTTTTTTTCCAATACCTGGGCATGGGCGTTATATGAGGCAGCCTCTATATGAAAGAGATTTTTGCAGTATTATAATAAGCACTATGGAAAAGCAGCCTGATAATAAAATTTATAATATAACAGGTAGAGATGAAGTAGATTATATTGACATAATCAGGGCAATAAAAAAAGCAACAAAGAGTAAAACACCAATAATAAGAATTCCATACAAACTGTTTTATTTTCTAATGTGGAGCTATGCAATATTCAGCAACAATCCCCCTTTTACAACACAACAATTAGAAGCTCTGATTGCCGACGATCATTTTGAATTAATTCCTTGGTGGGATATTTTTGAAGTTAAATCAACACCTTTTGAAAAGGCCATAAATGATACGTTTAATGATCCTGTATATAGTAAATATATTTTGGAGTTTTAATGAAAAGTAAAAAAACAGCAGTAATTGGTGCAGGCCCCATGGGTCTTGCTGTAGCTTATCAGCTTGTAAAGGATGGATTTGAGCCCATAGTTTATGAAAAAGATGATAGAATTGGAGGCATGACTGCAACTTTCGATTTTGGCGGAATAGAAATAGAAAGGTATTATCATTTTTATTGTACCAGTGATCACGATTTTTTTAAAATTCTGGATGAGCTGAATTTAAAAAAAGAGTTGATTTGGAAAAGTACAAAAATGGGATACTGGTTTGAGCATAGACTCCAGGATTGGGGAAACCCCATCGCTCTTTTAAAATTTAAAGGATTAAGTTTAATATCCAAGTTTCGTTACGGTTTGCATGCGTTCATTTCAACAAAAAGAAACAACTGGAAACCTTTGGAAAAAAACGATGCGATTACCTGGTTAAAAAAATGGATTGGAGAGGAAGCGTATAAAAAACTCTGGGAAAAATTATTCA
>JBBAGC010000261.1:0-3922 GCA_041655115.1 Spirochaetota bacterium
TCGGAGTCTATTATCATGTGGAAGCTATTTGCAATAATTCAGAAAAATCTTACTACCTCCATACCTTTAGCCATGCTTGCAGGTTTGGCTGGTGGAAGCTTAATAAATCCTGAACTGTTTAAAAATTTAATTATGCCTCTTACATTTTTAATGGTTTATCCAATGATGGTTAATCTGGAATTAAAAAAAGTTTTTTCTAATGGCGACTTGAAGCTTCAGAGTGCAGCACAGATAATTAATTTTGGAATAATTCCTTTTATTGCATTTGGGGCAGGGAAAATATTCTTTCCTGATAACCCCATGGCTGCATTTGGCCTCCTTCTTGCCTCACTTCTTCCTACAAGCGGAATGACTATATCATGGACAGGTTTTGCCAGGGGTAATATTAATTCTGCTGTTAAAATGACAGTTATTGGTCTTATCGCAGGATCTTTGCTAACTCCGCTTTATGGGAAATGGCTCATGGGTGCTGTTATTGAAATACCCCTTGTTCAGGTTTTCAAACAGATTCTTTTAATTGTTTTTTTACCAATGGTTTTAGGATTTATAACCAAGCAGATTCTTTTGAAATACTACGGTGTGGAACATTATAACAGCAATATTAAACAAAAATTTCCTCCCCTTTCAACACTTGGTGTGCTGGGAATAGTTTTTGTGGCAATGGCTCTTAAAGCAGAAAGCATTTTGGCAAATCCTTTGCAATTGATGTATATTCTTATACCTGTGGTGCTTTTATACATGGTTAATTTTTTAATAAGCACAGTTGTAGGGAAGCTTTTTTTTGAAAGAGGGGATGCTATTGCACTTGTCTATGGCACTGTTATGCGCAATCTTTCAATTGCCCTTGCAATAGCAATGATTACTTTTGGTAAAGAAGGCGCAGATATTGCGCTGGTTATTTCTGCAGCGTATATTATTCAGGTTCAGGTTGCAGGTTGGTATGTAAAACATACTGATCGTCTTTTTGGTTTTCCCCTGTGCAGTACGTGCAATATTCCTGAAAATGTCTGTGCTTGTATTATGGTTGAGGTATAAATTTTTAAAACTGGATAGGAATTGTTTAGATAATATCTTCCTATCCAGTATGTATTAAACTCTTAATTAAAAGCCAGTTTTACATATTATAATCTGCCCGTTCTATTAGCTCAAGCTGCATGTCTTTATTAAGTGTTACAAAGTATGCATTGTATCCGGAAATTCTAACCATTAAATCTCTATATGCCTCCGGGTTTGCCATTGCAGCTTTCATTGTTTCACTGGAAACTACATTAAATTGCATTTGCATTCCACCAAGCGTGGCAAAAGATTTAGCATATGAAAATAGATTTTTTACAGTATCTTCATGAGTATCATTTGCTGATGGTGAAACTTTGACATTAAATGCTATATTATTGTTCATATGCCTGGGTTCTAATTTTGCAACATCCTTGATGTTATCCAGGAGGCTGTTTGAAGCATGAGCTTGTGGGGTTAGCCCTGGAGTAAATGGCTTATAAGCAAGTCGGCCTGAGGGCAGAGCACCGGTTAATGTTCCAAAAGCAACATGATTGGACATGGACCAGAATCCTGCTGTATATCTTCCTCTTCTAAAGTTTCTATGATTCCACATGGTATCTTTTACAAATTTTGTTATTTTATTTGCAAGCTCAACAGCTTCATCATTACCAGATCCAAACAGGGGAACGGTTTTTAGCATCCTGCTTCTCATAATGTCGTGCCCTTCAAAGTTTTTAGAACTGGCTTCGCATACTTCCGCAAGCGTATATTCTTTTTTTTCAAAGACTAACTTTTTAATCGACATTAGAGAGTCAACTATATCTGCAAGCCCAATGCAGGCATTTCCTGATGAATTATATAAAGCTCCTCCCTTTGTACTGTCTATTCCCTTTGTAATACATCCTTCAATTAAGGCTGACATCATGGGAGTAGGCCTGAGTGTTGCATGTGCTTCTCCAAGGTGATTGTTGTGCTCACATGCCAGGTTTGCCAGAAACGATAGCTGAGTACAGAAGGCATTATAGAAATCGTTAAAGCTTTTAAAACTATCCGGCTCGCCTGTTTTTGGGCCAAAGTCCCATCTCATAAGCGGATGATACCCATTGAACATAGCCATCTCAAGAGCTGCAACCATGTTAAACATCATGCAGTTAGTATGACCCATATGCTTTCCTGACAATGTAGGTTCAACACAGCCAGTTGCAGCCCAGTCTCTCAGGTGCTCTGCCGGATAGTTAAAGTCTTCCAGAGAATCCATAACTATGGTATCATTGTGTATTGAAGGCGTAGCTGTAGTGTTAACATTAACTTCGCATAATCGTTTTAAATAGGTATCGCTGTTTTTTTCTTTATGATACCTGGCATTGATATTAGGGTCTCTAATTGCAAGAATTTCTGTAACTTTAAGTATTATGTATGTCATGTCATTTACTGCATCTTCACCATCTGGTCTTACTCCGCCTACTGTGATAGCCTGGTCTGACGAACTTCCACCAAAGAGATAGTTTCCAATATCTGGAATCAATGGTAAATGGTCAGTGCAGCGCATATAGAAGCAGCCAACAAGGTCTATGGCGTGTTTAATATATTGATCTTTCTCCTCTCTGGTTTTTAGTTTGCTCATATCGTTTTCAAAATAGGGTTGCAAGAACTGATCAAGTCTTCCAATAGAGTATCCGGCATTTGTGCTTTCCATATGTATGGCTACCCATATTATCCACAGAGTATTTACAGCTTCATCCAAAGTTTGGGAAGGATTTTTAGGCGCAACTTTCAGGATTTCAGCAAGCTTTTCAAGTTCCTTTTTACGAGCCGGATTGGTTTCATTTTTCGCATCTATTCTGCATTGTTTTTCCAGATTTTCAGTATAGGTAATTATGCCTTCAAAGCAAAGCTTCATTGCATGCAGAGTGTCTTTTTTTTGCTGATTAGCCCTTTTATCATTTTTCAGCTCATCATCAATTTCTTTGATCACTCCAGATAAGCCTGATTGCAAAATTTTTGGATAGTCTATAATTGTATGTGAAAGCGCAACAGTTTTCCAAAGGAACGTAACTGCCCATCTTTCATCAAGCTGTTGTGAGAGAGGTTCCTGGTATTTTTCACGAACCCATTCTCTGAAATTTCTATTTTTCCAGTAGGGGAAAACATAGTTATTTAATTTTTCTATTTCTTCCCTGGTTAAATCAGCATATGAATTTAACACCCTTTTGGAAATTGTTAACAGCTCAGCCCAAAAGATTGTTCCAGCTCCATCCGGGTATAGGGGAACTCCAATTTCTTTGGTAGTTGTTGTACCTGCAATTAAATCGTCTTTCCTTATTATAGGCTTTCTTTTTTCCATTAGATGCTTGTAAGCATGGCCTTGTCTTAGCTCTGGAATCCATGTTTCTCCGTTAGTTTTTGTTTCAAAGCCATGTTCTTTAAAAAAATCTGTTAACAGGACTGCACGTTCAGTACATATTTCTGGCTGTTCAGTAAAGTGGATTTCTAAAAATTTTTTTAGTCTTGGGAAGTCTTCTAATGAATATTTTGACAGGAATGGATCGTCCTGTAAAAATTTCACATTTTTATCAACACTGTCAGCTTTAATAAATTGCTTTTTTGGCCTTTGAAACTGTTTTAAATCTTTACCCATTTCTTTGCCAAACACAGCTCTTTCATGTATTTGTTTGCTCATTTGTTTAGCCTGTTTGTTTTTCATTAAAACAGATATCAGGAAATTAAAAAATTGTAAATTTGTCATATTTCCCAGGCTATACATTTCATTTTTCAAAAGAAGATTTAAAATCTCGTTAGGTGGCAATGAAGCAATTTTAGTTAATGTTTTTGTGTCTTTTAAAACCAATATTGTTTCTGTTCCCTCTGCGCCGGAGCGAACTTTTCCCTTTCCATTTTTAAAAAACAGGCTTTGCGCAACCTTGTT
>JBBAGC010000262.1:0-3895 GCA_041655115.1 Spirochaetota bacterium
CACCAACAAAAAACAGATCAAAATTAGTTTCATTTTTAATAAAAACTGCAAAATCATATATATTCATAATATTCAATACTACATTTACACTAAATCATAGTCAAGAATGTTAATCATTTTATCTCACCATCAATTCCAACAACATATTCTCTAAGAATAATATTTTTACCAGAGTTTTTTAGAGATTCTTCAATTAATTTAGTAGTTCCACCACAACAAGGAACTTCCATTCTTACTATAGTAATAGATTTTATATCATTATTTTTAAATATCTCAGTTAATTTATCAACATAATTATCATTAGCATTATCAAGTTTTGGACACATAATTAAAGTAACTTTATCTTTCATAAATCTTGAATGAAAATTCCCATAAGAAAAAGCAGTACAATCAGCAGCGATCAAAATATCAGCATTTTTAAAATATCCAGCAAAAGGAGAAACAAGTTTTAGCTGAACCGGCCAAGTTGTAAGCTCAGTAGGAACATTATTTACAACAGTATTTTTATTATCTTTCTTCATAGTTCTCTCCTGCATAGAAGGACAACTACCAAAACTCTCACCAGGCTCAATTAAAACAGGAACCGGAATATTCTTTTCTTTAAGATATTCAAGTGCTTGTTTATAATAAGTAGTTTCACCATGATGTAATAGATGTTTAAGATGAGCTTTAATCGTATTAGCACCTTTTACCACAATATTATCCATAGTCTTCCATTCACTATAAGCTTGTGCTTCTCTTTCCTCAACAGTTATAGCATCTACAGGACAATCTCCAATACAAGCACCAAGCCCATCACAGAATATTTCACTCACTAGCCTGGCTTTACCATCTATCATCTGAATAGCACCTTCAGGACAACCCACTGCACATTTTCCGCAACCATTACATAAATCATCATCGATTTTGATTATCTTTCTCATTGAAGCCATAATAATTCCTCCTAATTGATTAAACCTGTTTTATTTTCATTTTTTTAAAATAATCTTTAAGCTCTTTATTAATCCTAAAAAATTCTTTGTTTAAAAAACATTTTTCAAAAGGACAAACAACTTTATTAACAGGACAATTACCCGAATTAGAAATCCCGTCAATAATTTCAATAACATCAAAAAAGCTTGAATCCATACCTTTTTTGGTAATTAAAAATCCACCTTTAGAACCCCTGACTGATTCAACCAATTCATGTTTTGCAAGAATTTGAAAAACCTTAGCAACAGTATTAGTAAAACTACTTATCTTTAAAGCAATTTCTTTAACATTAAGTCTCTCATCGCTCTTTTCAAGAAGGACAAGACCATGCAAAGCAATAGATACACTCTCAGAAAATTTATACAAAGACTCCTCCTTTTTTATTTGGTATTTAGGTATTCTTTTACTTATTTTAAAACAATATAATATATTTGTCAATGTAAACATATTGGGGTCGGTCCTCTCAATGTTTACAAAAAACTCCAAAAGCATTTACTATCAAGCTTTTCTTAGCAAAAAAAAATTATTTAAAAATTTTATTTTTTTGATGTATTTTTGACACTTGTTTTATTAGTATAGACTGATATTTATACCATTTATTATATAGCCTAAAAACGATAAAGCCTGTTTATATCAATATATTTTAGATTATAATGTTTTTATTTAACTGATCAAAAAAAATTATTTTGTAAAATTAACAAGGACCGACCCCAAGGGTTTTCAATTTTTTATAAAACAATCTTTGCATTTTCCGTGATAAATACTATTTTGCTGATCAATTCGAATTTTTTTCATTGAATTTATCCAGATTTCACTGAATTTGAGGTTTTCTGTTATTGTTCCTGGTGATAGACTCATTTCTGGATCATTATTGCAAAATCCTACAATTCCATTCCATCTTATAATTGGCATTGTATGTAATTTATGGCAGATATTGCTTTTTTGTTGAGATGGGTTCAAATTGTTTTCTGAAATATTCAGACCTGATATTTCTAATGCTTTAATGAACATTTCTGTGCTTTCTGCTTCTTTTCCTGGATATACAAGTTTTCTGATAAAAATATAATCTTCTTCTAAATCTGTCTTTTCACTCTTTAAAATTTTTAAATATTTATCTTTTTTTTGAAATTTTACTATAAAATCCTTTAATTCATCTATGTTTTCTTTCATTGGTATAAACTGATATCTTAAATATATATTTGAATTTCTGTTTTTTTTTATAATGTTAATGTTTTCTATTATTTTGTTAAAATTCCCATTTTTTCTAATATTTGTATATGTTTTAGAACATTGTGCATCTATTGATAAAAATAAAAAAACTGGTTTACTTATTTTGTTAAGTTTGTCTATATGTTGTTTTTCAATAAATGATATATTGGTATCAAATGCGATACAGTTGAAAAATTCTTTGTTTTCATTAAGTATATCAAGAATATTTCCAATTTCTGGATGCATAAAAGCTTCACCTAACCATGCGAGTTTAAGTCCATGAAATTTCAATCCTGATTCTTTTATATCTTTTATTATTTCATTAAATAGTTTTATATTGATAAATCCTTTTTGTTTTATATCAACTTCTTCTCTATAACACATAATGCAATTGTAATTACATAAATTAGTAAGTTCTATTGTTAACCAAGGATTAAATGAATTTAAATGTTTTATATAAGAAAGGTTCATTTTGTAAGTGGAATAAAAAGTTTTATATATTTACCTTTTTCATTGTTTTCAACACATATTCGATATTTTAGTGTATTAATAATCTTGCCAATTATTTTAAGTCCTCTGCCTGAACCTTTTTTGAATGTTTTTTTAATATTGCGGTAATTTAAACCTTCCGGGCTAAAAAACATAGCATTATCAACAGAAAAACCATTGTCAAAAAAACTTATTTCTACTTCATCACCATTTACATGAAACTCAATTCCGACTTTATTTTTTGAATATTTTGCAGCGTTTGTTATTAGATTTATAAACAGGTGATTCAAATGAAATTTACTTGAATTTATAGATTTTCCAGTAACTGAATCTGAAAATTCTGCATAAAATTGTTTTCCTTCAAATTCACATATTTTTTTGCCTAAAGCCATAAGGTCATTGTAAATACTTATAAGTTCAATTTTTTCAAATTTAATTTCATCTTCTTTATCAATAAACATTTTCATCTCTTCAACAAGAAGACTTATCTTATCAAAACTAGCTTCAAATGCATTAAAAAGATCAGGATGATTATCTTCTATATCATTAAACATTGCTTTTGTGTTTAAAAAAACATTTAAAGGTGATGATATATCATGAAGGACTTCAGAAATATATTCTTTGAAATATTCAACTTTTTCCTTTTTATTATCATTTTTTAATGATTCCATTAATTCATAACTTTTTTGAGAATATTCATCAATAAGCCTAAATAATTCTTTTAAAGCTGGAAGAAGTTCTTCTATTCCATAATCATCATCTTTAAGAATATTATATACATCAGTCAAAATAACTCCAGTGTTTTCTAATCTGATCTTTTCAAGATCCATCTGTTCAGAAAAACTTAATTCCCTTGATGACAAAACAAGTATTCTATTATCATCATCGTTCATATCTTTCAAAAAATCTTCAATATTTTTATAAGTAAGTACTGAAAAATATCCATAAGAATCAAGTGTATGTCTAAAGAGTTCTAGTATAAATTCGTCATTATGTATTAAAACTAGATTTAAATCCGAGTGTTCTATATAATTAAGCAACTCATTTTCACATTCATATGCAAATCTTTCATCACTAAATATTGGAACAACTTTATTAAGTCTTATAAAATTCAATACTTTAAGCAGCTGATTTCCAACATTTATAAGAACTACACGACTTTTATTTTTTCTGGCTTTATTGCAAAGATTTATTATTTCACCAATTGCTGAAGAATCAATGTTTT
>JBBAGC010000263.1:0-3874 GCA_041655115.1 Spirochaetota bacterium
CAAAGTCCTCTAAATTCTTTATAAAGAGAGTTTGGGACATCAACTGTTTAAGTTAAATCAACAATTTACAGCGGAGAACAAGCATGAAAAAAATTTTTACCCCTGTTGTAATTATTCTTATAACATGCGCCACATTAACAGGTACAGGCAAAAAGGCTGATTCATCAGACAAAATAAAAAAAGATAGCTTTATTAATCCAGGCAGATGGTTAAAAAATATTATTGTTGATACAGAATATGAAGGGCAAAAATCACATGCAAAAATACAAATCTTTTTCCCTTTAAGCTATGTGCAGGGAGAAAAAATCAGAACAGTCATTGCCCTTCACTCATATGACTCCAATGAAAGAGAATATGAAAATAACTCTTCCATTGAAAGCTATGCCAATAAATATAACCTTGTAATTGTATGCCCATCAATGGGTAAATCCATATATGAAAATTCTTTTTATCCTGAAACAAGTTGTAAGTGGAACGTAATACCAGGTGGTAAATTTACAGGCGAAACCCTTATAAATTTTTTAAATAAAAATTATAATCTCGCATTAACAAAAAACAGCACAGGAATAATGGGATTAACTACTGGCGCTTATGGTGCCCTTTCTGTAGCTGCCAGATATAACAACAAATTTCAGGCAGCTGCCGGGCTTTCCGGATTTTATGACTCTACAACAATTCAAAGACCGCGTATTATTGAAGCTGTTTATGGCAGCTATAAAAATCACACAGACAGGTGGGAAAAGGAAGCCAGTATTATAGCCATAGCAGAAAAATTAGCAGGAATACCCGTGTTTCTTTATCATGGCACAGGTGGAGATATGTTTAATCCAGGTCAGTCAAGAATGCTGGCAATTAAAATAAAATCGCTGCAAAAATCATCAAACGCATACAGTGTAACATACAGAGAAAATAAAAGCGGTTACCAGGGATGGATCTACTGGAAAAGACAGATACCTGAAATAATGGAGTTTATGAATCAGAACCTTAAAATTTAATTCAAACAAAAAAAATTTTCAATTACCTTATGTTTTAATTTTATAGCTTCCATCTGGAGTTCTTTCCAGCTTTAAATAATCCAGATATTTCTCTTCAGAAAAATCATTGTTATTGCTAAAATAAGCATAGTGTATTGGCAGTTTTTCCAAGTCCCCTCTTAACACCTTAAAAGTATTAAATATTTTTGAAAAAATCCAGTTTATTATGTCGCTATTCAATAAATATAAAAGCTCTTTATTTGATATAGGCTGATTTTCATTCAATACAAGCATGTTAGCACTATTTAATATATACCTTTGCTCTGTGTCATAAAAAAAACACAGGTTTGAAGAAATAAATTTATATATCAGCTTTTCCTTTGACTCATACAGTTCAACAGGTGCAACCTGTTGATACAAAGACATATCCTTTGAAATAAATAAAGAAGGATTTTTTACTCCATTTTTTGTAATATCCGCCCCTTTATAAACAGGCATGTATCCGTCTTTTTTGTTATTTACACAGTATTTTGAATTATTCCCTGTAACAATACCCAGTCCCCACTTTGCATTGTTTTCAAGTGTAAAATGTGGAAATGAATATATATGCTCAATTACTTCGGTTTCCTTGTCTGAACAGTAAAAATTAAATATTGACTCAGGAGTCTTCATAAAGGAATTTCTGGAACGATTAAATTTTTTATTTCCATATTCACATGCAACAAAATAATTTTCAGCTTTATTATTTTTAACTATAATAGCTTGCGCCTTTGTTACCAGGCCTTTAAACGCTCTTCCATAATCAACAATTCTTAATACATTAAGCCCTAATGCTTTTTTTCTTGCAGTTTCAAAAGTAGAAATATTAAAAAAAGATTCCGGTAATAAAAAACCTGAAACTCCGTCTTTTTTCAAACAATTTAGCGATGCAATAAAAAATAAAGCACACGTATCCATACATTTTTTAATATTAAAAAATTTCCCAAGATATTTTCTATCATCTTTTAATATTTTTTTCCCCCAGGGAGGATTGGTAAAAATAAAATCATATTCAATATTTTGATGTTTTGTTATAAAGGTTAAAAAATCTGCGTTTTTTATATTATCAGAATCAAACCCTGTTTTTTCCTTAATCCTTTTTTTTGTAATTTCAACAGCAACAGGATCAGTATCAAAACCAAATATATTTTCAGGCTTAAACCCAATGTTTATTGCCTCAATAATAAAATTACCAGTTCCGCAGCAGGGATCGCAAAAAGTAAGATTCGAATTATCAAACCCTGAAAAATCATCTAACAGATCTTTTATAATAAATTCAGGAGTATAGTATATCCCTTCTTTGTTTTTATACGAATCTGACAAGGCGCTTTCATATTCATTACTTAAATGCTCAAAATCTGTATTATTATTTTCAAGCTTTAATAAAACATCTTTTACTAATTCTTCATGATTATGATTGTCTTTAAATGACTTATTTGCACGGGAGTTTAATTTTTCAGAACCAGCAACTGTATTTAAAAAACAATCCAAGGAATCAATACTTATTAAACCATTTGTAAATTGTTTTAAGTATCTGCCTTTAACCCAGTTTCTGATTGTAACATTTGATACATTTGCTTTTTTTGCAGCACTATTTATACTGATTCCTGAAGGTTCTTTTGTTTCAAATAACAACAGTTGTTTGCTACCAGAAATAATGTCCCCTTCAAAAGCTGGAAAATCCATCTTTTAAGCACTCTCTTTTTTTGCAGAATAAACAATATTCCCGCTGCATATGGTATATTCAACTGATCCATAAAGTTCTGCTCCAATAAATGGTGTGTTTTTACATCTGGATATAAAAAACTCCTTGTCTATTATTACCTTTTTATCAGGATCAATAATTGTTACATCTGCCCAGCCACCTTTTTTCAAAGAGCCCCTGTCAAGGTTAAGAATGGCAGCAGGATTGCAGGTAACCTTGCTAAATGCATCAATGTATGAAAAATTATTCTTTTTTACAAGCTCTGTAATTATCAATGGCACTGCTGTTTCAAGTCCAACAATACCAAATGGTGCGTATTCAAGCTCCTGCATTTTTTCATACAGGGCATGGGGAGCATGGTCTGTTGCAATTACATCAATAGTACCATTACGCAAGCCTTCAATAATTCCTATCCTGTCCTCCTCTGTTCTTAATGGAGGGTTCATCTTTGCCATTGCAAGAAGTTCTTCAACAGCATCATCGTTCAAGGCAAAATAATGAGGTGCTGTTTCACAGGTTACTCTGCCTCCATCCTTCTTTCCTCTTTTTATAAGAGAAACTGAACCAGCAGATGAAACATGACATACATGAAGCTTCCCTTGAGTAAGCCTTGTGAGAAGAATATCCCTTGCTATCATAACCTCTTCAGCTTCCTTTGGTATGCCCTTAAGGCCAAGCTTTAATGAATTAAGCCCTTCATTCATTATCCCGTCATCAGCCAAATCAAGATCCTCTGAATGAGCCAATATGGGAACATTGAACATCCTTGAATATTCCAAAGCTCTTCTCATAACCAGGGAGCTCATAACAGGTCTGCCATCATCTGAAAAAGCTACAGCACCTCCCTTTATCAGCTCACCCATCTCTGACATGTCCTCGCCCTTTCCTCCCTTGGTAATTGTTGCAACAGGGAAAACATTTATAAGGCCCTTTTCTGCTTCCATTTTAGTAAACCTGACAAGCGCCTGGCTGTCTATAACAGGCTGGGTATTGGGCATGGTGCATACTGATGTATAGCCGCCCTTTGCAGCAACCTTTGAACCACCAATAATAGTTTCAACATCCTCTCTGCCAGGTTCCCTAAAGTGAACATGCATATCAATGAGCCCTGGAAGAACCAGACATCCCTTTGCATCAATTATTTTTTCATCCTGGG
>JBBAGC010000264.1:0-3873 GCA_041655115.1 Spirochaetota bacterium
AGCTACATCCCCTTTAACACAAAAATGGTGGGCCTAACTGGAGTTGAACCAGTGACCTTACGCTTATCAGGCGTACGCTCTAACCACAGCTGAGCTATAGGCCCGTTCTCATCTTGTGTGTTGATAGCATATCATATTGTTTTTTTGGAGTCAATTTTTTTTAGTGTTTTACTCGCAAATTCACTACAGTTCTTATTTTATAAAACTAATGGTAGCAGGTCTTTTCAGAAACAATATTACCTCTTTTTATTGTTTTCTTAACTGGATTTATGCCAAAATGATATGGAATAAATTTATAACTTGGTGCATCAATTATTAAAATATCTGCAAGTTTTCCCTTTTGAATACTTCCACATTTTTTATTTAAATCCATAGCATAAGCTCCATTCAATGTAGATGCAACAATAACTTCTTCAGCAAACATCCCATTGTATTGACAGGCAATGTGCATAGTTACAAAAATATTTTCACAATAACAGCTTCCAGGATTAAAATCAGTAGCTAATGCAACCGGAACTTCTGCTTTATCAATCATAAATCTTGCTCTCTGATAATCTTTTGATTTAAGATTAAATAAAGTGGCAGGAAGCAATGTTGCAATAACATTGTTTTTTTTCATATTATAAATAGCCTCATCACTTGCTTTTAAAAGATGATCAGCACTGATTGCACCGACAATTGAAGCAACTTCACAAGCTTCGGAATACTCAAGTTCATCTGCATGAATCTTTGGTATAAGACCATATTTTTTACCTTCATTAAGATGTTTTATAGCCTGCTCGGGAGTAAACACACCTTTTTCACAAAAAATATCAATAAAATCAGCTAATTTTCTTTTAGCTACTTCTGGAATAACTTTTTTTTCAAGAAAATCAAGATATTCTTCATTATTATTAAATTCCAGTGGTTTAGCATGGGCTCCCATAAAAGTAGTTTTTATCTCAGGATTAAATCTTTTTAAACTATTGGCAACTTCAAGCTGTTTTATTTCAGTATCCAAATCAAGTCCATATCCACTTTTAATCTCAATAGAAGTAGTTCCGTATCTAAAAACATCATTTAATCTTTTATGAGAAATTTCAAGAAGATTTTCAAAGGAAATATTTCTTGTAGCGTTAACAGTATTCAAAATACCACCACCACTATTCATTATTTCCATATAGCTTGCACCTTTTGCCCTTAAGGCAAATTCATCTTCTCTTGAACCTGCCCAGACAAGATGAGTATGAGAATCACATATTCCAGGCATTAAAACACAGCCTGCAGCATCAATTACTTCACAATCAGTATATTTTTTTTCACCTTCTTTTGTATTGATCACATCAATTATATACTCATCTTCTATAACTACAGAACAGTCTGTTAAAATATCAAGTTCAGACATAGCTTTACCATATCTTGGAACCCCATTATCCATTATTGTCAGAATCTGTTCCGCACCTTTTATTATCTTTAACATCAATAAACTCCTATAAATAAATCCTTAATCAAGAAATGGTACTCTAACACCCTTTTCTTTAGCAACTTCTATAGCTTTTTCATAACCTGCATCAGCATGTCTGATAATTCCCATACCAGGATCAGTTGTTAAAACTCGTCTTAATCTTTTTTCAGCATCATCTGTTCCATCAGCTACAATAACCATTCCAGCATGTATAGAATAACCCATTCCAACTCCGCCTCCATGATGAACTGAAACCCAACTTGCTCCATTAACAGCATTTATAAGAGCGTTTAAAATAGGCCAATCTGCAATTGCATCAGAACCATCTTTCATACTTTCAGTTTCCCTATTTGGAGAAGCTACAGAACCACAATCAAGATGATCTCTACCAATTACAATAGGAGCTTTTACTTTACCTGATTTAACAAGATTATTAAAAATAACACCAGCTTTTTCTCTTTCACCATATCCAAGCCAACAAATTCTACATGGAAGTCCCTGAAAAGCAACTTTTTCTCTAGCCATTTTAAGCCAGTTAATCATATGCGTGTTTTCTGGAAAAGCTTCAATTAAAGCTTGATCTGTTGCGTATATATCTTCAGGATCTCCTGATAAAGCAGCCCATCTGAAAGGACCTTTACCTTCACAGAATAATGGTCTTATATAAGCTGGAACAAATCCTGGAAAATCAAAAGCATTTTTGGCTCCCATCTTTAAAGCCTGACCTCTTATATTATTACCATAATCAAAAGTTATTGAACCTCTTTTCTGCATTTCAAGCATAGCCTGAACATGAACAACAATTGATTGTAAAGAAAGTTCCTTGTATTTTTGAGGATTATCTTTTCTTAGCTTTAATGCCTGCTCATAAGTCATTCCGTTTGGAATATAACCATTTAATTCATCATGAGCTGAAGTCTGATCAGTCAATACATCAGGAATAATATTTCTTCTCAAAAGTTCAGGAAGCACATCTGCACAGTTTCCAACAAGTCCTACAGAAAGAGCTTTACCTTTTTCTTTAGCATCCATAATAAGTTTTAAAGCTTCATCAATATCTTCGCTCATAATATCCAGGTATTTTGTATCAATTCTTTTCTGAATTCTATCTTTATCAACTTCTATACCAAGATAAACACCGTTATTCATAGTAACAGATAATGGCTGAGCTCCACTCATACCACCTAAACCGCCTGATACAGCAAGTTTACCTGTTAAATCAGAATTAAAATGTTTTTTTGCCAACTCTGCAAAAGTTTCATAAGTACCTTGTAAAATCCCCTGAGTACCAATATATATCCATGAACCAGCAGTCATCTGTCCGTACATTATAAGACCTTTTTTGTCAAGTTCATTAAAATGTTCCCAATTAGCCCAATGTGGCACAAGCATTGAATTTGCAAGCAATACTCTTGGAGCATCTTTGTGACTTTTAAAAACTCCAACAGGTTTACCGCTCTGAATCATCAAAGTCTCATCTTCTTCAAGTTGTATAAGTTCTTCAACAATTTTATTATAACAATCCCAGTTTCTTGCTGCTTTTCCATTACCACCATATACAATAAGATTATCAGGATCTTCAGCAACTTCAGGATCAAGATTATTCATAAGCATTCTTAAAGCAGCTTCCTGAACCCATCCTTTACAATTTAATTCTTTGCCGGTATAAGCTTTAATAGACATATTTCCTCCTCATATATTCATATTGTTTAATATTTTTAAAAATCCTTCAGATTTAATTGTTTTTTTTACTTTTTCAATTTCCACATACATTATTCTATCATAATCCCATACTGAAATTTCCTTTTCTAATTCATTTATAACTTTTTTAGATACAGATGAAGGGTTAATACCTTTATGAAATTTAACAGCATTAAAAGCACACATAAGCTCAACACTTAAAATATTCTCAAGATTTTCAATAATCTTTTGAATTTTAACAGCACTTATACTTCCCATACTAACATGGTCTTCCTGATTTGCAGAAGTAGGTATAGAATCAACAGAAGCAGGATGACAAAGAATTTTGTTTTCTGTAACAAGAGCTGCCGAAGTATATTGAGCAATCATAAGACCTGAATTAAGACCACCTTTTTGGGTAAGAAAAGCCGGAAGAACTTTATTAGATGGATTATTTAACAATCTATCAGTTCTTCTTTCCGACATATTACCAATCTCTGAAACAGCCATAGCAAGATAATCAAGATTCAAAGCAACAGGTTCTCCATGAAAATTACCACCAGAAAAAACATCTTCTTCTGAAAAAATAAGAGGATTATCTGTAGCTGAATTAATTTCAATTTCAAAAACTTTTTCAACATGTTTCCATACATCAAGACAAGCACCATAAACTTGAGGAATACATCTTAAAGTATAAGCATCCTGAACTCTGGAACAATCTTTATGTGAATTAACAATATCACTGTCAG
>JBBAGC010000265.1:0-3865 GCA_041655115.1 Spirochaetota bacterium
TCCTGTTCCCTTGCAACAGTAATTTCACCAAGCATAACCCTTGTTCTTAAAAACACAAAATACGTATCAAGAACATCGTGGATGCAATAATCGTTTATTTCCTGAACAAGGCCCTTGCAGTACATGCCATAAACCTCATTGCCCTTTGTATCCATTTTACCAGGCTTGCCAAGCACCTTAGCAAGAAGGTTAAGCCCGCCATTCATCCTTATTGCATTATAATTAGACATCCAGTCCTGTAAATCTATATGCTTTGTACCAAAACGGTTTCGACCTGCCCATTTATCCTTAAAGTGCCTTTTAACAGAAAAGCCGTATCTAAAAGCCATAAGCTCAAGAAGGGGAATATCAAAACCACGGCCATTAAATGTAACCATGGAAGCGTGATTATAAAGGTTCTCCACACCATGCCAAAAAAGTCTTGTCATCTCTGAAGCACGATAATTAGGCTTATCAAGAACAACAATATCAAGCAAAGAAAAATCCTCTGCCACCTTGCCTATACAAACAGAAACCGGATACTGAAAAGTAACCGGTATAAAATCTGTAGCACCATTTGAGCCCTCCAGAATCTCCTGCTGATATCTGGTTATTGCTTCATGATCAGTTATATCTTCTTCTGAATACTTTACTTTTTTTATAAGGCTCCCGTCAGGCACACTTTCAATATCAAAAACAAGATACTTTACTTCCTCGTATTTTTTTGACAATTAATTATTTACCTTTTACCTTGTCATCCATCCTGGAAAGAAAGTCCTTTATAAAAGGATCAGTTTCGGATTCTTTTGCCTGATGCCATACTGGAATAGATGTTGAAGATCCAATTTTGAGTGTAGCAAGAACAGCTGCATACCTTACAGTGGGATTTTTGTCATTTAAAATAGCATTGTTAAGAACCTCAATACCCTTTTCCTCGCCAATGTATCCTAATGCCATGACAGAATGAAGGCGAACCATATCTCTGCTGTCAGAAACAAGTACAATAAGGCTATCAAGAGCCTTTTTTTCTTTCTTTTCAGCAGCCCAATCAGATGCTTCAACTATAGTTTTTTCATCACCAGCCGGATTAAGGTTGGCTATCTGTTTATCTGCTTCAGAAGCAAAAGAGACAGTACCCATAATCATAATAAAAGACAACAAAGAGGCAATCCTTTTCATATTATTCTCCAGTTTATTTCAATAAATAAGTTCACTTGTAATACTTAATAAAAATGTGCTGCAATGTCAATAATTTTATCTGTCATAAATGCCAGGGATAAGGTAAATTGCCAAAATATAAAAAACCCGGTTCCCTATAAATTTTTCAAAAAATGCACTTGCACAACAAGCCATTTCTTCTTTTATGCCTCCAGATTATATAGTCATCTACCCTAATGTGTAAAACTTCCTGTACCATTCAACAAAACGGCCTATGCCTTCATCTATAATAGTTGAGGGCTTGAATCCGGCATCTTTAACAAGCTCATCCACATCAGCAAACGTAGCCAATACATCCCCTGGCTGCATAGGCATAAAATTCATAACTGCATTTTTCCCAATTGCATTTTCCAGTGCTTTAATAAAATCAAGAAGCTTTACAGGTTTATTATTTCCAATATTATAAATTTTATAAGGAAACCTGGAGGAGGATGGATCCGGTTTTTCTCCAGACCAGCTTTTATCTCCTTTTGGAATTATATCCATAACCCTTACAACCCCTTCAACTATATCGTCTATATAAGTAAAATCCCTCATCATGTTCCCTTTGTTGTAAACATCAATGGGCTGTCCTTCGTATATGGCTTTTGTAAATTTATAGTAAGCCATATCAGGTCTGCCCCAGGGGCCATACACTGTAAAAAATCTAAGGCCTGTTACAGGAATATTATAAAGACAGCTATAGGCATGAGCCATTAGCTCGTTGCTTTTTTTTGTGGCTGCATAGAGGCTCACAGGATGATCAACGTTGTGTGATGTTGAAAAAGGCATTTTTTCATTAAGCCCATAAACAGATGAGCTGCTTGCATATACAAGGTGTTCTGTCTCGTGATTTCTGCAGCATTCAAGAATATTAAGAAAGCCGGAGATATTTGAATCTATATATGCGCGGGGATTATCAATTGAATAGCGCACACCAGCCTGTGCAGCAAGATGGCACACCCTGTTAAAACTGAACATATCATAAATTTTTTCCAGGCCTTCTTTATCCTGCAATTCAAGTTTAATAAATTTGTAATTCCTGAATTTTTCGCTTTGTACCAGTTTTCCATATTCAATAGAATTAACATCTATACCTGTTTCCTTTAGCCGTCCATGCTTTAGCCCTACTTCATAATAATCATTTATTGAATCCAGACCAACAACCTCATGTCCAGCTTCCAGTAATTTTAAAACAGTATAATAGCCAATAAAACCAGCAGCCCCTGTAACAAGCATCTTCATTTGAGTCCTCTTTATCTTTACTTTTTATATTTTTCCAGAATATTAAGTGAAGTTTCAGCAACATAATCAACCTCTTTATTGTTAAGCCCAGGATAGATGGGAATAGAAACCTCCCTGCTGAAAATAAATTCGCTATTGGGAAAATCTTTGGGCAAATATCCGCTCCCTTTAAAACAGGAGAACCTGTAAAGTGGTATAAAATGCACGCTTGTACTTATGCCCTGTGCCTTCATTTCTTCTATAAACATATCCCTGCTTATAGTCAAATTTTCAATTTTAATTTTAAGAGGGTATAAATGCCAGGAGGAAATTCTCCCTTCCCTTACAGGATATATTTCAACAAGATCATTTTTAGCAAAACAGCTGTTATATTTTGAGGCAATCTCTTCCCGCATTTTATTCATTTCATTGCTCTTTTTAAGCTGTTCAATTCCAATTGCCGAGCTTATATCTGTTGGATTATACTTGTATCCTGCTTCTTCAACATCATATTTCCAGCTTCCGCCACTTGAATATCTGTTCCATGCGTCCCTGGATATTCCATGGAGTCGTAATCTTTTTACACGATCAGCGATTTGGGGATTATCTGTAGTAAGCATACCCCCTTCGCCGGTTGTAATGGTTTTTGTAGCATAAAAGCTAAAGCAGGTAATATCACCTATAGTGCCCACAGCGCGGCCATTATAATAGGCTGGCAAAGAGTGTGCTGCATCTTCAATCACCCATATATTTTTTGAACGGGCAATTCCCATTATAGGATCCATATCACAGGGCTGACCTGAATAATGTACAGGAATTACTGCCTTCGTTTTGGGAGTAATGTTTTTCAAAAAGGAATCAACATCTAAAAGATGAGTTTCCTTTTCAACATCAGCCACTACTGGCACAGCGCCAAAATAGGTTATCACCTCCCAGGTTGCAATAAAGGTAATTGCAGGAATAATAACCTCATCACCAGGCTGTAAATCGATGGCTTTTAAAGCAAGGTGCAGGGCAGATGTGCAGGAGTTTACTGCAACAGCATGTGATGCTCCTGTATAGGATGCGAAATTTTTTTCAAACTCAAAGGTTTTTTCACCCATGGTAATCCAGCCGCTTTTTAAAACTTCAGCAACAGAATTAATTTCATTATCATCAAGAAAAGCCCTATGAAAAGGTATAATCATATAAAATATTCCTTCTTTCCTGTAAGCTCTGCCAGGTTCAAGTATTCAATAAAAAATTTAATCCCAAAGACAGGCGTGCAAAACCTCTCCCCGCCTCTGGCGCGCCCTCTCCGCACTGAGAGGGCTTTGAGAACTGAACTTTATCCATTTTTTCAGAAAATTAACTTAAATATAAATAATTAAGTCAAGCTCAAAAACAGATAATTCACTGCTGCATAAAAACAGAGAAGACAAAATATTACTGAAAACTGATTGAAAATTATTGCCCACAAATACAT
>JBBAGC010000266.1:0-3860 GCA_041655115.1 Spirochaetota bacterium
TGCGCCCATGCCTAAAAGTGTAGTAGTTATAGGAATACCGGTTTTTTTGACAAATTCTCTAAGCTCTTTGTGGGCATTTGATATTATCACGCCTCCACCTGAATAGATCACAGGCTTTTTTGATGCTTCAATAAGGCGACATGCCTTTTTTATCTGGCCTGGATGCCCTTCATATGTGGGCTTATAGCTTCTTATTGATATTTTGTCAGGATATTCAAATATATGAGTTGAGTTTGATATATCAACAGGTACGTCTATTAAAACAGGCCCCGGCCTTCCTGTAGTGGCTATGTAAAAGGCTTCCTTTATTATTCTGGAAAGATCCTTTATATCCTGTACAAGATAGTTGTGTTTTGATATGGGTCTGGTTATTCCTGTTATATCAACTTCCTGAAAAGCGTCGTTTCCTATCATATCCCTTGATACCTGACCTGTAAATACTACAAGGGGAATAGAGTCAAGATAGGCAGTGGCAATTCCTGTAACCAGGTTTGTTGCGCCTGGTCCTGATGTTGCAATTACAACTCCGGGCTTTCCTGATGCCCTGGCGTATCCATCTGCTGCATGAATGGCTCCCTGCTCATGACGGGTTAAAATAAATTTAAGTGATGAATTAAAAATTTCATGGAATATGGGAATAACAACACCGCCAGGGTAGCCAAACATGTACTCAACTTTTTCTTTGGCAAGTGCTTCAACAATTATCTGTGCACCTTTTATTTTCAAAATAAATCTCCTAAATAATAAAATTTGCCAGGTTTTCGGGAAGATAAGATTCCTTAAAGAGAATTTATCAGAACACTGGTTATATCCGATACCCAGGATTGATAAATGTATTAGGCATTTTTGTTAATTTTGTTGTAAGTCATTAAAATTTGTCAATTTTTTTTCTTTGAAAAAATTTTAAAGCTTGATTAGAAGTATCCTGGATGCGTAAATAAATAATTTAAAGCATAAATTAATTTTTTTACAATAAATTTAATAAAAATAACAGTAAATATTTATTATATTAATAATTAAAGAAATCCTATGATACACGACAATGTTGAAAAAATATTTAGAAGAATTGTGGCTAAAAATTCTCTTTTGGACATTAATGCCATTCCTCATTCGGACAGCTTTCACAATGAAATGGAGCTGCTGCTGGGAATATCAAAAGCAGAGATAGAGGTTATAATAAGTATTTTAAAAGAATCTCACAAGATTTTTGTCATGGAAATTTTAAAAGAGGACAAGCTTAAAAAAACTGACAGAGTGCTTGGATATATTGATGCTGATCATTTCACAGTTCAAAAGCTTAAAGGAGTTTTCCATAAATTTCTCGAAAAGGAATATGAGAATTACTCTGGAAAAAAGAAAACAGCTCATCAGATTATTCAGGAGATGATACCAAAGATCCGTTATATAAATAATGTGCCCCTGGGAGGACTTCTTAATAAAGCCATAATGCTTGATGAGTATGAAAGGCTTCTTGACAGGGAATATAAAGAGTACACTGAGGAATGGAAAGAGGAAAATCTTAATATTCAGATTAAAATAAACTCTGCTGTTTTTAAAGGGTTAAACAAAAACAAGGATTTGGAAAAAAAGAATCCTGAACCTGGCAAAAAGGGTTTTGAAAAAAAAGAAAAAATTGTAAGAAGAGCAGTTGATTCTCCTGCTATTGGTGAGTTTAATAGACAGAACAGCCTTGCATCTATAAATAAGCAGCTTCAGATATATGGAGTGGATTTTTTTTTCAGGGTTAATCTAAGGAATTATAAATTTGATTATATTAAAGCAGTTCTTGAAAAAGGAGTTATAGAACGAAAGCAGGATCTTTTGATTTTAAAGGAAATGCTTTCAAAAGTAAAAAATAATATATCTATTGACAGGGAGCTTGAGCAATATTTATCTGAAATTGCAGTTCTTGAGCGTCTTGTAAACAGGATGATTAGCTTTAGCAAAAAATAAAAGCTTAACTGTACTAATTCAAGGAAAAATCTGCCTAATGAGAAAAGTTTATTTTATAGCTATACTTCTTTTATTTACTACAAATCTTTACTCAAAAGAGTTTCTCAATACTATACTGCATCTTAATTTTGGCGGAATGTACTCCTTTGTCTCAGGAGGAGGTATTCTTAATGAAGAAAAAAATAAAATAAACGATCATTTTACTTCATCCAAGATAAATCATTATTCAACAGCATATTGCTTTACCCTTGATGTGGCTCCAATGAAGCCCATATTGCTTGGTCTTGAGGAGCATGCAATTAAATTTGGAGTAAGAGGGGTGTACAGGTTTCATTTTATGCAGCAGGAGGTTCGTTCCGAAGGAGTGGAGTATAAAGGCAATGTTTTGAACTATGATTCATGGATGGTGGGTCCTGTTATTCATTATGCGCCATTTATTTCACCCTCTTCTATTGATTACGAATATACAGCACTTGGCGGTTTTACTTTTTATGCCTTATTTGGGAGAATAGATGGTGATCTTACAGCTTTCCCTGCAATCAGGGAGGCGGGCGGAACTGTGGGAAATTCGAGTTCTAAAATTTCCGGATATAAAATTGATTTTGGTGTAGGTGCGGAAATTTCTGTATGCTCTATTAATTTTGGTGTTAATCTTTACTATTCAATGATTAATTATAAAATGAAAGAACCTGTTTATTCAGTAGATAAAAGAAAAGGCACCCTTAATGAAGGGTGCATAGAGCTTTATTTTGGCATACCAGTTGAGTTTATCATCAAACCTATAATAAAAAGGTTTTAGGATTTTGCAGGGGTGCAGCTTGCTTTCCCTTCAATATAGTCATTCAGTTTTATGTCCTGCTTGTAGCATTCATCAAGCATATATGCTATAAGAGGAAGGAAAACATCTTTTTGCATATATCCTGGAAAGGTAGTAACTGGTTTTCCGTTTTTATCCCAGAAAACAGTTGCTGGAAATCCCTTTCCTCCCATGTAGGACATAAGTTCCATAGCTGTAATTTTATCGCCCATTATATTTATTTTGCCTTTTTCTTTTTCAGGGTTAACTTTTACATTGATGTAATTGCTGTTCATTAAATCAGTAACTTCTTTGTCTTTAAAGATTTCTGATTCCATTTGCTTACAGTAAGTGCACCATTCTGTATGGAAATATATTATAAGGGGTTTTCCTTCATTTTTTGATCTTTCCAGACCCTTTTCAAGGGATTCCCATTGAACACTGCCAGTCATATCAGTATTTTTAGATGTTTTGTTTTCATCAGAGCAAAATAAAAGTGTAGTTGATGTAAAAGCAATAAAAGTGAAGAGTATAATTTTTTTAAACATTTTAGTTCTCCGGAGTAATTTTTCCTGTTTTATAAAGTATTTTTTAGTTATTAAAAGTATTAGCTTTGTAGTAATTTTAGTTCAAATTATAGGTTTTAAAAAAAATTTATCCCTTGACCACAGGATAATATATAATTCGATTATTTTAAAGATATGTGTCTGTTCCATTAAAAAAGTTAAGTCTTTTAAGTGTCAACTACTTAACTTTTTTAACTAATGCTTTAATACCGGTGGTTTAGCTGTGAATTTGGAAAAAATAAAGTATGGTGTTATAATGGCCATGTCTATTGAGGCAAAAGCCTTTGTGCAGGGATTTGATATGTCACAGGCTGAAACAGCGCCTTTCCCGGTTTACAGGCACAAAAATATAGGGCTGATTATTTCAGGTATAGGAAGGGTCAGAGCAGCTGCTGCAACTGCGTATTTTATAAACAGATATAGTCCGGAAATACTTATAAATATGGGAACAGCAGGAAGTAATATACAGGAATTACACAAGGGTTTATTTTTTTCTATAAGCTCGGTTTTTGATGCAGATCTGGTGCTTTACAAAGGACCTGAAT
>JBBAGC010000267.1:0-3855 GCA_041655115.1 Spirochaetota bacterium
AACAGTGCATACCAATGATAAGTACAGGGATTTTTATCTGGATCTTTTCAGCTGTAAATGGTATGATGAGGACATAGTTGCTGAAAGATTCAAAAAAATATTTGACCCAGAAACAATGAATATGACAGTTCTTCTGAGAAAGTAAATAATGACTGCAACACAGGGCTGTATTCACAGCCCTGTGTTTAATGTTTTTTCATCTGCCCCGCTTTATTATATTATATTTTCTTGACTAGTATGATTAAATATTCAAATAATAATGTGTTAAAAACGGTTGATTGGATATGTTATGAACAGCACAAAATACTGGATCGCATTGCATAGAGTAGAGGGTATAGGGCCTGCAACTCTTAAAGAGATACATTCTGCTGTAAACAAAACAGGTTTTTCAATTTCTGACTTGTTTGACCTCAATGAAGCGGAAATTCAGGGTGAGTTTAATTTCAGCAGTAAAATAGCTGAAGCTTTTGTTAAAGCTCAGGATATTCTCCCTTCACTTGAAGAGGAATACATTCAGGTCATTGAAGCCGGAATTGAGATTATTCCCTTTTTCTCATCCTATTATCCTGCAAGGCTTCATGAAATTTTGGGTAATTCCATTCCTCCCTTTCTTTATGTTTCCGGAAACAGGGATCTGCTTCAAAAAGATGGAGCTGCAATTCTGGGTGACATCAATGTTAGCAGCAGAGGTGAGTTTATCTCTTATCTTGCTGCAAAAGAACTTGTAGTCAGGGGAATTACTGTAATCAGCGGAATGGCAAGTGGTGCAGGACTTGCTGCGCACAGGTCAGCCCTGGAATATGGCGGAAATACAATAGCTTTTCTTCCATACGGTATTCTCCGCATGATTTTACCTGAAGAGCTTAAGCTGGTTTATGCTAATAATAGAATAGCCTTTGTTTCCATATTTCCTCCCTTTGCTCCTGCTGATAAGTATAATGCCTTTAATAGAAACAGGGTTATCTGCTCCCTTGCAAAAGCTGTATATATAGTTGAAGCTCCGGCAGATGGAGGAATTTTTGAGGCAGCCAGATCTGCCTATAAATTAAAGGTTCCCCTTTATGCAACTGAATATTCGGATTATCCGGAAAATGCAAGCGGGAATAAAATAATATTCAGTGATTTTGGAGGCGTACCTGTTAAAGGAAAGGTTGTGGATGACCTGACTATTCCAAATATGGAAAGGCTGATTGCAGATGTGAAGTTTAAATAATTTTTTGGTTTGTAAAGGTTGTGTAAAATAATTTAATATGTTTAGGAGTGCTTATAATTCGTGGTTATTAAAAGATTGACAAATACTTTTATAATGATACATAATGCTGCTCTAAAGTATGATTATAAATTATAAAATGAGTTATTATACCATTTATTCTGGGATTCTGTAGTTATTTTGAAAAAGTTGTTTATTATAATTTTTTTTATCTGATTTCTAATAGACGTTGTTGAAAAATATAAAAATGGAAACAAAAATGAAGAGTAAAGATTTAATCACATCTCTTGGATTTAGACCAAAAGAAAATACTACTTCTATTTTCCATAAAATATATTCAAATTATAATAATTATGAAATTCAAATAGATTTAGATAGAGAGCTGTTTAATTTTGGTGATAAAATAAAATTTGATAGTAAAACAACACAAAACTTTTCTCAAGCTGAAAATTGGGTAGTTTTTGAATGTGTTGATAGATTGCTTGAAAAAGGATATAAGCCTGAAAACATTATATTAGAGAAAACCTGGGCAACCGGACACGGCACTAGCGGCAGATTAGATGTTTTAGTTTCTAAAGATGATGGAACTGCCTATTTAATGATTGAATGTAAGACCTGGGGAGTAGAGTTTGAAAGGGAATTAAAGAATTTAGAAAAGAATGGAGGACAACTTTTTACATATTTCCAACAGGATAAAAATGCAGACGTTTTGATGTTATACACTTCTAAATTAGAAGACAAAAATATTGAATATAAAAATATAATTATAAAAGTTGAGGGTGATTATCGCCAGACAGGGAATGTAAAAGACTTTTTTGAACGTTGGAATAAACTGCCAAAAACAAATGGTATTTTTGAAAATTGGGTTAAACCCTACGATTTTATAAGTAAAGCCTTAACCAAGAGAGTTTTAAAGGAATTAAAACAAGAGGATAGCAGCTTTATTTTCAACCGATTTTTGGAAATTCTCAGGCATAATGTTGTATCTGATAAACCCAATGCTTTTAACAAAATATTCAATTTATTTCTTTGCAAAATTGTAGATGAATATTCTAAAGATGAAGATGATGAATTAGAATTTCAGTGGCTTGAAGGACAGGATAATCATATTTCGTTTCAAAAAAGATTAACAGACCTGTATAACAAAGGAATGCGTGAGCTTTTAGAAAAAAATGTTACAGATATAAGTGATAGTGAGATTGATAGAAGATTTTTACAGGTAGATGAAAAATATAAAGAAGAATTTAAGCATATTCTTACTGAAATAAGGCTGAAGAAAAATAACGAATTTGCAATAAAAGAAGTTTATGATGATGATTCTTTTGAAGAAAATGCCAAAGTTGTAAAAGAAGTTGTAGAGTTACTCCAGGAGTTTAGAATTCGATATAATTACCGGCAACAGTTTTTAAGCGATTTCTTTGAACTGCTATTGACTACTGGATTAAAACAGGAATCGGGTCAGTTTTTTACACCTGTCCCTATTGCACGTTTTATTATAAGAAGCTTGCCTATCCATGAAATCACAGGTAAAAAAATTGAACAGGGGAATAAAAACGATATATTGCCAACTATAATTGATTATGCAGCTGGAAGTGGACACTTTCTAACGGAAGCTATGGAAGAAATTCAAAAATTCATAGAGACCTTAGATATAAATCAATTTAAGCCTGAAACCCGAAAGCAAATTAAAAGCTTTAAGACTGTACAGTTTGATTGGGCAGAAAAATATATATATGGCATTGAAAAAGATTATCGTTTGGTAAAAACAGCAAAAGTGAGCTGTTATCTTCATGGTGATGGTTTAGCAAAAATAATTCATGGAGATGGCCTCGGAGATTTCGCAACTTCAAAAGAGTTTAAAGATCTATTAAAACAAACCGACAAAACCTATCCGCAAGATAGTAAACAATTTGATATTGTTATTTCTAATCCGCCTTATTCTGTATCTGCATTTAAAGGTACAATGATGGAAGAATCTAAAGCAAAACAGGCTTTTGATCTCTATAGTCGATTAACTGATCAAAGTAGTGAGATAGAATGTTTGTTTATTGAACGAACTAAACAGCTTTTGAAAGATGGCGGAGTGGCAGGTATAATTTTGCCAAGCAGCATTTTGGGTAATACAGGAATTTATACTCAAACAAGAGAAATAATTTTTAAGTATTTTGAAGTTTTAGGAATTGTAGAATTAGGCTCTAATACCTTTATGGCAACAGGAACCAATACTGTAACTTTGTTTTTGAGACGTAGAAATAATGCTGATGCTTATAATGTAGAGGAAACCATAAAAAAATGCTTTGTGTCACTACAGGATGTAACTATCAACGGCATTGAAAAGCCATTAAAAAAATATGTAGATCATGTCTGGGATAGCATTTCATTTGAAGACTATAAAACTCTGTTACAGAAATCGCCCAACAAAAATATTGAACAACATGAAATATATAAAGAATATATAAAAAAAATAAATGCAAAAAATGAAACTGAATTTTGGACTAACATTTTAGCTCTTGAGCAGGGGAAATTGTTGTATTTTATTTTAGCTTATCCTCAAAAACTGGTTTTGATAAAAACAGGTGAAAAGAATGAAGAAAAACGTTTTCTTGGTTATGAATTTAGCAATCGCAGAGGAAGCGAAGGTATTC
>JBBAGC010000268.1:0-3841 GCA_041655115.1 Spirochaetota bacterium
TGACTGGATGTCTTTTGAATTATAGATTTTGTTAAAGTTCTGGTGAAGTTTGCTTTTAAATTCTATTTTATTGTTAACTTTCATCAGATGAGCAAGAGTATCAAGATATTCGCCGTCTCCTTTTGCAATATCAGTAGCAAGATTATCCATGTTTTCAGCAACATAAACATCAATTATGTTAACGCCAATTGTAGATCCTGCTTTATAACCGGAAGTACCTGTAGTAATAGCAAAAGTACTGCTTCCTGAGGTGCCGTTTGTTGTTACAGCAAGAACTTCAAATACTTTGCCTTTTTTCCCTCTTAAAATTTCTGTTCCAAAACCGCAGCCCACGTTGTTTGCGAAAGCATCTGCTACAAAAAACATAGCAAGAAGCATAGTTGATGCAAGTAAAACTTTTTTCATAAAAAAAGCCTCCATTTTTATTATATAAATGTTTATTATTGTTAAACGAATTTAAGTTAATAAAAGGCTGGGGAAATTTCAATAGAAAAGGTATAAAAAAATAAAATTAATATGATATTCCCTTCTCCATAAAAAATATCATTTTTGAATTGACAAAAAATAGCAGTATAAAAGAATTAAAGTAATCTAAAAAATAAAGGATGTGAGTTTTTATGACGAGCCCATTAGAAGTCGAGGTTAATGGTGACATCGAAAAAGCCTTTAAAAATCTTAAGAAAAAAATGGCCTTTGAGGGTATCTTTAAAGAATTAAAAAGAAGAAGATATTACGAAAAACCCAGCGAAGAAAAAAAGCGTAAAAAAGAAGAAGCTGAAAGGCGCAGACTTAAGAAGATGAGACGGATGCAGGTTCAGAACACAAGAGGCAGAAAGACGTCACGCCCCGGCGCTAGAGACTAAAAGGGTTTAGCAATTATTAACTTAAGAAGGCTGTTCTTGAATGAGCAGCCTTTTTTTAATTAATGAATATAAAAAATTTAAGTTGCGGTAAATATTTTTTGTTTTATAATACCTGATATTATATTCCTGGAGGTGATTATGTTTAACAGGGGTGGTGATCTTTTTAGCATAAACAACAGTTCAATTACGCCCCTTGCTGAAAGATGCAGGCCAGTATCAATTAGTAATTATATAGGTCAGGAGCATATTACAGGTGAAGGAAAGCTAATTTACAATCTGATTAAAAGTGGCAGGGTCTTTTCAATGATACTCTGGGGAGACCCTGGAACAGGCAAAACCACTCTTGCAAGAATTATAGCTGAAAGCTGTGAAGTAGAATATCATTATTTAAGCGCTGTTTCAGCAGGGGTTGCTGATGTTCGTAAGGTTATTACCTTAGGCGAAAAAAACAGAAGAGCCGGAGTTCAGACACTTTTATTTTTAGATGAAATTCATCGCTTTAACAAGGCACAGCAGGATGCGGTGCTTGGAGCTGTTGAATCTGGTGATATTGTTTTAATAGGTGCAACTACGGAAAATCCATCTTTCAGTGTTATTTCTCCACTCCTGTCCAGAACCAGGGTATTAAAGCTTAACAGATTAAGCGACGATTCCCTTAAAAAAATTCTTCAAAATGCAATAGAGCATGATCCTCTTTTAAAAAAAAGAGATCTTGGGTTTGAAGATGGGGCAAAGGAAACCCTGATCCTTGTTGGCAATGGTGATGCAAGGAGAATGCTCAATGTGCTTGAGGTTGCCTGCTTTATTTCAGGGAGCGGATCCGTTACAGCAGATGCAGTTGAAGAAGCTTTTGAAAATACAATGATATATTATGACAGGAAAGGGGACAGGCATTATGATACAATATCTGCATTTATAAAATCAATGCGGGGCTCTGACCCTGATGCTGCGGTTTATTATCTTTCAAAGATGATCCTTGCAGGAGAGGATCCTGAATTTATAGCAAGGAGAATGATAATCTTTGCTTCTGAGGATATTGGTAATGCTGCGCCCAATGCGCTTTCCATGGCAGTAACAACATTTACAGCTGTGAAAAATATAGGCATGCCTGAATCTGAAATAATTTTGTCCCAATGCGCCATATTTTTGGCTTCATCACCCAAAAGCAATGCATCTTACAAGGCTATAAAGGAGGCAAAAATAGTTGCTGCATCTGATAACAGGGAAGTGCCAATGCATCTGCGAAATGCCCCAAGCGATCTTATGAAAAAAACAGGTTATGGAAAAGGATATAAATATCCTCACGACTATGCTGGTTCATTTATTGATGAGAATTATTTACCAGCTGATTTAAAAGGAACAGTGTTTTACAGGCCCACATTTAATGGAAGTGAAAAGGTATTAAAAGAGAGGCTGGAAAAACTATGGCCTTTAAGGTATAAATAATTTTTTAAAAATATTCTTTGTAAGTGGTAATTTTTTTTAAAAGCCTTTTTGCCAGATGATCATCCAGTGATTTTAAAGAGGCATAAATCATTTCTGATTCATGAAAATATGCGGAAATTTTTTCCAGAGTCCAATGTGAAGGCGGAGAAGCAAGATTTGTTATTCTGTCCGCCATTTTAACAATGCCTGCTTCAGGAGCTGAAGCTTTTATGCGGGTCAAAGAATCAGCCATTCTAAGATTTTTTTCTATATTTATATCTTTAGTAAGAGCCCTTACTGCTTTTGCAGTGGGTCTGCCAAATTCTTTAACAATATCATCATAGGTTACATCAGTATTTTCAAGCACATCATGAAGCAGGGCACAGTTTATGCATAAAGTATGGTTAAGATCTTTTCTAAGATTAAGAATGAACAATATTTCCATGCAAACCTTTGTGCAATGAACAATGTAGGGAATTTTACTTCCAGGGATGCTCTGACCCATGTGAGCTTTTGCTGCAAAATCAAGAGCTTTTGTGTATATATCCTGAAGCATTTATCTGCTCCTTTTTGCGTTTCTTTTTAAGATGCTAAAATACTTCCATTTTTGCAAGAACTTTTGAAAAAAACTTGATTCCCATGTTGCAGCTTATTAATTGGATTAATCTTACAAAAGAGGTTTATATGAAAGAATTATCCGGCAGGGAAAAAAGAGATCTTAAATCTCGTGCCCATCATCTTAATCCTGTTGTGCAAATAGGTCATAGGGGTTTAAGTGAAAGTTTAATAAAGGCCTTTGAAAAAACAATTGATGACCATGAGTTGATAAAGGTGAAATTTGTTGATTTTAAAGAGGATAAAAAAGAGCTTTCCCTTGATTTGTGCAGGGAAACAGGTGCAGCACTTGTTGATATTATAGGAAATGTGGCTATTTTTTATCGTGAAAACCTGAAAATTAACAGCATATAAAAAGGTTTTATTCCCTTTGATTTTATTATGACCATTTAATTGACAGATAGAACTGATCTGTTGTTACTTGTTAACATAACCTGATGGAGGAACAAATGAAAAAATATAATGTTGTTATTCTTGGCGCTCTGGGAGCGGTTGGAAAGGAGTTCAGGAAGATTCTGCTTCAAAG
Organism: Spirochaetota bacterium; assembly: GCA_041655115.1. Taxonomy (GTDB): domain Bacteria; phylum Spirochaetota; class UBA4802; order UBA4802; family UBA5550; genus JBBAGC01. The sequence goes on from JBBAGC010000268.1 coordinate 3,430, forward strand.
GCAGTTCCCTATAGAAAAGATTAAATTTGTAGATCTTGTGGATGTGGGGAGTGTTTTTGATTTTGGAGATAAAAAAGTTACTGTTGAAGCTCCATCTGATGATGTTTTTAATGGCTATGATATAGCCCTTTTTTCAGCTGGTGGGAGTGTAAGCCTTGAAATGGCAAAAAAGGCAGTAGAGGCTGGATGCGTGGTGATTGATAACAGCTCTGCCTGGAGGATGGAGCCATCTGTCCCGCTTGTTGTTCCTGAGGTTAATCCCCAGGATATAGACAGGCATAAGGGAATTATTGCTAATCCTAATTGCTCAACAATACAGCTAATGCTTCCTTTAAAGCATATCCATGAAGCTGCAAAAATAAAGAGGCTTGTTATAAGTACTTACCAGGCTGTTTCAGGTACTGGTGTTAAT
>JBBAGC010000269.1:0-3819 GCA_041655115.1 Spirochaetota bacterium
GCGTACCTTTGAAACAAGAGGTTGATCTTAAAATAAAGAGTAATTTTAGCCTGGGGGAAAATATAACAGATGGGGATTTAACTCTTTTAGGACAGGTTCCTGATTTTGATCTCAATGATCTTAAACTTGAAGCAGCAGTTTCTCACAACAATAAGGCTCAAAGGGTAGACATTAAAAAGTTTGCACTTGGAAGTGCTTCAATGAACCTTGCACTTAAAGCATCAGGCATGGTTGAGCTTAAAAAGGAGCCAATTTCTAATTCAGATATGAAGGTTTCCCTGGAGCTTAATAATCCTTTAATGCAGAGCGTAGCAGGACCATGGATGACATCTGGAAAGGTGAGGCTTGAGGCTTTTATGAAGGGCGACCTTGAAAAGGGGAAAGCTAATGGAAATATGATCTTTGATAAATTCAATCTGAAAAATGATGATGAAAAACTTTCTGTTGAATCAATGAATATGAACTTTCCATTTGAGTATGCATTCACTCCTGCAAAGAGGGAAAAATCATCTATAAGCATAACCCAGGATCTGGTACTTGATACTTCAAGGTTTAGGCCTGAACCTAATTTTACAATAAAATCAGTTAAGGCAAAGCATCCTGTCAGGGATGTTTCCTATGAGTACATGAAGGATTTTACTTCACATATAATTTTTAAAAATAATGTTTTCAGTTTAACAGATTTAAGAGCAGGCGTAATGGGTGGTTCCCTTTATGGCAGATCTATTCTTTTTAACCTTGCTGATTTTAATGCAGAAAACATGGAGTTTAATCTTGTTGCAGATGGCAACAATATAGACATAGGAAGGCTGGATAATCCTGATCCTGCTGCAAAATCATCAGAGGCTGAACTTTCTTTTAATGCCAACTTTTCAGGAAAGGGGCTCAATGTTGAAAAGGAGCTTACAGCAACAGGGAGTATAAGTATTTATAAAATAGGGCAGGATTTTGCAAACAGGCTTATGAAGGGATTAAGTGAGGAACAGGGAAAATCAAAGCTTGGCACCCCTGTACAATGGTTAATTGATAATGCCCTGGGAATAAAGGGCTTTGACTTTAGGCTCGACAGGGGTCTTGTTTATGCCACAGTAACGTTCCAGAGGCGTGGCCTTAGTATTTTGGGCACTGTTGATAAAAGCCGTGTGGATTTTGAAAGAATACCAATACAGGAATACCTGAGAAAAGTTGCAGAGGTTAAATGATATGACTAAAAATATAATTATAATAATAAGCGCGATAATTCTTGTTTCATTTTATACAGGGTGCAGTTCTGTGCCAAGCTGCATTACGGTTGTTCCTCCAACAATAAGTCTTACAGGTGAAAAAACAGTAATAGAAAGGCAGATTATTGGTGATTACAGGGAGCTTGAAAAGGATGCCTGGTCAATATCATCTGTAAAAACAACTACTGGAAGAAGCGCTTCTCAGGGGCAGATTTCAGGTGATCCGGAAATAGTAAAGGCTGTTAAAATAAGGGATTATATAAGCGACAAAGTCCTTGCTTACAAAAAGGAGGGCGCTATTGGAGAAAGCGCAACTGGTTATGTAGCATACAGGGAAACAAAAAAGTATGAATCCTCTCCTGATTTAAAAAATGCACTTATGCTTGTAGTAGAGGATGAAAACAGTGCAAGGAAAACAATCTTTACCCGCTCATTGATAAACATTGAAGGGGTTGAACCTGGTAAAGCCAAGGTTGAAAATTTTGGAAGGCTTTTTGCTGAAGAGCAGAGGGCAATTGCAGAAAAGGGCGACTGGATTCAGGACAATTCCGGAAGGTGGATCAGAAAATAATGATGAAAAAAATAATTTATTCAGGCATAATATTTTTTCTATCTCTTCTGATTTTATCCTGTGATAATAAAGATGGGGAAGAGGTAACTTTTAGCTATAACAGTATTATTGACAAGGAGTACAGGTTCAGCATTGGCAGGATAATACCTGTTACTATTGGAAAGTCCATAGAAACTGACGGGGACATATCCCTGGACAGCAAATTTTTCTATTATTCCTCAAACAGGGAGGGTGGAAATTACGACATATATTTAAGGTCAATGAGGGACATAACAACAGTACGTCTTACTTCTCACCCTTCCAGGGATATAGACCCTGTTATATCCCCAAATGGTAATCAGGTAGCGTTTGTTTCTTTCAGGGATGATCCTGAAGGTGATATTTTTGTCCTTGAGCATAAACCAGCCGAGCTTATAAAAAAGGCTGCTGATTCCACAACCAGACTTCCATCTCTTGATAAAAAAGCTATTAATCTTACCTTAAAAAAAGACAGCCAAAGTGGTGTGGTAATAAATATAAAAGACTCATCACCTGCCTGGAGTCCGGATGGAAAGCTTATTGCATATTCATCTTCAAGGGGAAATATTACAGGTGACACTGATATATGGGTTATGGAACCTGATGGTAAAAATAAAAGAAAAATTACATCAGGTGGTGCTGACTTTCCCTCCTTTTCTTCTGATGGCAAAAAAATAATTTTTGTTTCATACAGGGATAACAGAAAGGGAGATATTTGCACAGTTGAAATTGATTCAGGCAAAGAAACTCTTATAACAAACGATAGCAATATTAAAATGAATCCCTGTTATGCGGGCAATACAAATGAAATTATCTATTCATCAATAGAAATTGATACAAATAAAAATGGCCAGCTTGATCTGCAGGACAGATCAATAATAAGGTATCTGAATATTAAGTCTGGTTTAACCTGTCCCTTAACAAGACCCTCTCTTTCCTCATTTAAGGGTAAATGGCTTCCTGTGCTTCAAACACGGGATTACAGTGGAATTATTCTTTTTACAGATATTCTTGATGAGAGCATAAACCTTAATATAATACCTGAAAAGGGTATTGTGCCTAAAAAGCTTAATGCCAGGCAGCAGTATGATATATGCGATGATTACCTCACCGAATACGGTGACCCTGAAAAATATGCAATGGCTCTGGAATCGGTTTTTTATTTTTTTGGTAACATGAAAGATTCCTCCTCAGTTGCTTATGTGAACAGAGCTTTGGGAGAAGCAGCATCCTTTTATCAAAGCCAGGGGAATAAAGAGAAAGTTTCAAAAATGTTCTCATTCCTGAAGGAGCGCATAGAAAGCAGGGATGCTTATGCAGGTATAGTTTTGGAAAGTCTGGAAAAATCTTCAAAAAGATTCAATGTGAGTGATGCTGAAAGAAGCGTTGCCAGGCTTGCAGGGGATGAAAAAAGCCTCTACTTTACACCTTTTGCCCTTGAGGATATGGCTGACCTTGCATATAAAAAAAATGACTCTGTTTCAGCTATAAAATTATACAATAGCATAATAAGGGATTATCCCTCCTTTGAAAGGATTCTGGATGTTCATACAAAGGCAGCTGTTGCAGGGGATGATCTTAAAAAAGGAACCCTTTCTGAATCAGCTGTAAAAATAATAAATGAGGGAAAAACAAATCAGAAAATAACCCTTATTAAACATCTGGCAGCTGATTTTGAAAACAAAAAATACAACACATCCAGGAGCAGCGAATATTTAAAGTATTTTACTTCAATAAAAGAGGAGTATAATAACAATAAAAAAATCCTGGCTCTCATTTATTATGTATCAGGACTTGTTCTTGATAATAGGGGGGATAAAGAAAAAGCAGCAGAGGAGTATGCCCTATCCATTGAAGCTTCCCATCCAAATGATATTACCTATTATCTTTCAAATATACGCCTTGGAGATATTGCCAGGAACAATAGACATACAGAGGAAGCTGAGAAGTATTTAAGTGCAGCAATAAACAGGTATTCCAGAAGATTTGAAACTGCAAATTTTAGGG
>JBBAGC010000270.1:0-3807 GCA_041655115.1 Spirochaetota bacterium
TATCTTTATCACAAATGAGAATCCTGAGCTAAAAAGTATAGTGCAGCAAAGGATAGTATCTGAATACGCCTTAAAATCTTCAAAAGCGGATTATTACCCGCGAGTATATGGAGTTGCTGGTGTGAACAGATCAGGTGATGAGTGGCTTCCTGATGAAACCCGAATTTCTGCAGGGCTTCAAATGTCATTAAATATTTTTCAGGGAGGCAAAAGTTATTATCAGATAAACCAGGCTAAATCTGCCCTGAATCAACTTTTTGCTGATGAAAAAAATACCCGCACTACTATAGCCTATTATCTTGAACAGGCATGGATTAATCTGCAAAACAATATTGAACAGGTAAAGGTGCAGGAAAAATTTTTAAATGCTGCAATAGAAAGGGCAAAAATTACTGATGCCCAGTATTCAATAGGCTCGGTTCTTTTTGATAACTGGATTGTTGTTCAGGATAATTTGGTAAGCGCAAGACAAAAATTTTTAACAGTTAAAACCAGTGCACTTATTGCTGAAGCTGAATGGATACAGTTAAAGGGGGAGATTGTACAATGAAAATTGGGAAGAAATTAAAAGTTATAATTGTTTTAACAGTTTTAATTATAGCAGTTCTTTTTTATATTTTATATCCGGGAAAGGAAAAGAAAGCAGTATCTGAATTAGCAGAAATAAATCCTCATTATGGAACAGTTACAAGGTATGTTGCAACAACCGGTACTGTACAGCCCAGAAACAGGCTTGAGGTTATGCCCCCTATAAATGGAAGGGTGGAGAGTGTGCTGGTCAATGAAGGGGACAGGGTAAACAAAGGGCAAATACTTGTATGGATGAGTTCAGCAGACAGGGCTGCGCTTATTGATGCTGCGCGTATTCAGGGTAGGGAGCAGGTTAAATACTGGGAAGAGGCATATAAGCCCATACCTATTACAGCTCCAATATCAGGAACAGTAATTGTCCGCGGTTTTGAGCCTGGGCAAAATGTTTCAACATCTGATGCCATACTGGTAATATCGGACATACTTCTTATGAAAGGCAATGTTGATGAAACTGATGTGGGAAGAATCAAAGAGGGGCAAAACGCTGATATAACTTTGGATGCATACCCTGATATTTCAGTAAAAGGAAAGGTAATGCACATTAATTATGAGTCCACAACAGTTAATAATGTGACAACCTATGAAGTGCGGATTGTACCTGATACAGTTCCTTCAATTTTTAAATCAGGAATGAATGCCAATATTAAAATATACGATATAATTAAGGAAAATATTCTGCTTATCCCTGTTGAAGCTGTTCAATATGAAAAGGGAATCCCCTTTGTTGCTATTAAAAAAAATAAAGGTGAGCCGGAAAAACGGTTTATTGAAACAGGCATTTCAGATGAAGTGTATATAGAAGTTATATCAGGCATTGAGGAGAATGAAATTATTTTAAGCGAATCAGGGGGATTTTTGCAAAAAAATAATTCAGGTAAACAAACAGGAACAAATCCCTTTATGCCTTCTCCCGGAAGAGGCAGGGGCAGATAAAAATGATAGAACTTAATAATATTACCAAGATATATAAAACAGGGGAAGTGCATTTTAAAGCCCTTGATAATGTTTCCCTTAAAATTGGCGCAGGAGAGTTTACAGCAATAATGGGAGCATCCGGTTCAGGAAAATCCACACTCCTCAATATTCTGGGATTTCTTGACAAGCCGGATTCAGGTGAATACCTGTTTCATGGTGAAGATATTAGCAGGTTAAGCGATGATGATTTATCTGTTTTCAGAAATCATATTGCCGGGTTTGTGTTCCAGCAGTTTCATCTGCTCCCCAGACTTTCAGCAGTTGAAAATGCTCAACTGCCTTTAATCTACGCAGGGAAGGGGAAGGAGAAAAAATCTGCAAAAGAAAAGCTTGAAATAGTAGGATTGTCTCACAGGGAAACGCATCCACCGAGTGAAATGTCTGGTGGTGAACAGCAAAGGGTTGCCATTGCCCGATCCCTTGTTAATGAACCTCTTATAATCTTTGCTGATGAGCCCACTGGTAACCTGGATTCTAAAAATGAAAAAGAAATAATGGGCATATTAAAGCGCCTTAATGAAGAGGGGAAAACCATAATAATGGTTACTCATGAAAGCTCTGTTGCAAGGCAGGCAAAGCGAATTATTAGAATGAGAGATGGCAAAATAATTTCAGATAGTATAACTGCATCAAAATCTGAAAAATATTTAACAGCTTTGTCTGATGATAAAATGCAGGTATCCAATTCTGCTTTTGATGGGAAAGGCAGTTCCTTTGGACAGGCTGAATTTATTGACTTTATACTTCAGGCATTCAGATCAATTTTAACTCATAAGCTTCGTTCCTTTCTTTCCATGTTTGGAATACTGATTGGAGTTGCTGCTGTGATTTCAATGATAGCCCTTGGTGAAGGTGCCAAACAGTCCATAGCTGAAAGAATGAGCTCTCTTGGATCAAATATTGTCACAGTACGGCCAGGGGCTTTAAGAACAGGCGGGGTTATGCTCCAGGCTGGGTCTGTAACCAGAATTGAGGTGGAGGATGCAATTCAGATCTCCAGACTTAAAGAAGTGAAAAATGCAACTCCCAATATTACTGAAAGAGCCCAGCTGGTTTATCGCAATAAAAACTGGAATACCCTGGTACAGGGGGTAAGCACAGGTTATGAAGAGATGCGATCTGCAAAACCTGTTGCAGGGCGTTTTTTTAATGAAGAGGATGTTTTAACAAGAAATCGTGTAGCCCTTATAGGATTAACAGTTGTAAAGGAACTTTTTGAAAACTCAAATCCTCTGGGCAAAGAGATAAAAATAAACAGAATTAATTTTACTGTAATAGGCGTACTTCCTGAAAGGGGAGCATCCCCATTCAGAGATCAGGATGATATTGTGATAGTTCCTTATTCAACAGCAATGTACAGGCTTTTTGGGAAAACATACATTGATTCAATTGATGTGGAAGTGAGGAGCACTGATCTTATAGATGAAGCAATTGATTCAATCCAGGCTCTTGTAATAAAAAGGCACAGGCTTACCGGAGATAATGTAAACTCTTTTCACATAAGGGACAGCACAGAGTTCAGGGAAGCTATGGCTTCTACAACCCGTACAATGACCATGCTGCTTGGTTCTGTTGCTGCAATTTCTCTTGTGGTTGGGGGAATTGGCATTATGAATATAATGCTTGTTTCTGTAAAGGAGCGCACAAAAGAGATAGGTTTAAGAAAGGCAATAGGGGCAAGGAGAAGGGATATACTTTACCAGTTTCTTATAGAATCTGTTTTAATGACATTTACAGGGGGTGTTGCGGGAATTTTATTAGGAGTAGGTGTTTCTGCTCTTATGACAGCATGGGCAGGATGGGCAGTTAAAATTTCTCTTTATTCTATAATTCTTTCAACAGGGTTTTCTGTGTTAATAGGATTTGGATTCGGGTTTTATCCTGCAATGCAGGCGTCAAAGCTTAATCCTATTGAAGCTTTAAGGTATGAATAAAGAAAAGTTTGCTTATAGGGAAATAAATACAGGGGAATCATCTTTTAAAAATTATTTTGTATTGCCTAAGATTTTTATTATATTTAAAATGGCTCATTTTAGATCTTTGGGAAAAGTAATATTATTTTTTCCCTACATCCTTTATTGGATTAAGCCTCTTTTGGAGGAAAGGGGAATGTGTGTCTAAATTCAATATTAATTTTTTTAAAGGTGATTATATGCTCAGAGAAAATAAAATACTTTTTAATTTATATCAGATGTATAAATTATTTATATTTTATCCCCTTCTTGGTGTTTCAACTGTTAC
>JBBAGC010000271.1:0-3801 GCA_041655115.1 Spirochaetota bacterium
TTCAATAGCTGAAAAACTGGATGAAATATACACCTCTCCGGATGAAAAACCGATTCGTTTCCCGGAAGGATCTGTCCATCTGCGCTTAATACAAAACATAAGAGATGAAGCACACAGATTTGCTGTCACATACCACAGAACATTGCGAGATAAAAAAACAACTGTTTCTGAACTTGATTTAATACCCAGCATAGGAACAAAACACAAATCCTCCCTGCTTAAGCACTTCAAGTCCCCGAAAAAAATAAAGAGTGCTACTGTAACAGAACTTATGGAAGCTGAAGGAATTGGTGAAAAAACCGCATTAAAAATATATTCATTTTTTCATGAGAAATAATTTTTTCATAGAAATAAATTATTATCCTTTACATTAACAGCGCATCGATTTTAAATGTTTGCAATAATAAAGACGGGGTGTAGCGCAGCCAGGTAGCGCACACGACTGGGGGTCGTGTGGTCGCAGGTTCAAATCCTGTCACCCCGAATAAAGAGCCCTGATTTAATCAGGGCTTCAAGACAATCTGCCCAAAACAAACCATTAAAATTAAAGCAAATAACCCAGGAATGTACCCAATGTGTGAGCAAATCAAAAACAGTGTATTATACAATTCCTGCTATAGTATAAAATTTTTAACCAGCTCAAAAACTGTCATATAAACTTCTCACCCAAACAGTGCGTACTTCCAATAAAAAGATCCGCAATATATTATAGAAATATGATGGACAATTTAAAACATTAATTGATTCTAATATATATGAATAATAAAGAAAATAAACCCAAGCTCACCATGCGGAAACAACAGGCTCTTGCTACAAGAGAAAAAATCTTCAATACAGCTTTCAGACTGATAACAGAAAAAGGATTTGATAATATTACTGTTGATCAAATCTGCAGCGAATCAGGAGTTGCAAAGGGTTCCTTTTATCACTACTTTAATTCCAAAGATGACATAGTTATTGAAACCTACAAAATTGTAGATCAAAAATATTCAGACGAAGTGACAAAACTCCCTCCAGATACGAGCTGTTTTGAAAAAATTCTTACCACAGTAGGATTTCAGGCAAAGTATGCAAAAGAAAAAGGTGTGGCTTTTGTCCGGCAAATTTACAAGAGCCAGCTTGAATCAGGTACTGACTTTTTTATTTCTAAGGAAAGACCCTACTTTAAAATCCTCAAGGAAGTCATTGAAGATGGTATTAAAAAAAATGAAATCAAAACCGATCTATCTGCAATGGAGCTTACAAGATGGATAGTAAGCCTCTCAAGGGGAGTAACTTATGACTGGTGCCTGCACAATGGAAATTATGACATTGAATCTGTAATGGACAGGGTATTCAGAGTCATTATAAAAAACTTCGAAAACCACGATAATTAATTCTACCTTTATTTTACCAGCTTAAACTATAGATTTTTAAAACAATATAATTTTAATCTGATCCAAAAAATCATGCTTGCATTTTTATAATCCCATATTACCCTGACCATAGTCACCGACCACAGTCGGTTAATTTAAAAAAATAATATAAGGAGATCTTATGGAAAATTTTGGCTACCAGTATCAGCTAACTCTAAGAATGTTTCTTGATCACGGAATGAATTATGCACCAAATCAGACTATAAAATACCGTGATATATTTGAATACACCTATACAGATCACTATAAAAGGGTGAAAAAATTATGTAATGCCCTCAAGACACTTGGGGTTAAAGAAGGCGACGCTGTAGGGATGCTTGAATGGGATACCCACAGGTACCTGGAAGCTCACTGGGCTATCCCTTTGAGTGGATGCATGTTTCATACTGTTAATGTCAGAATGTCTCCTGAGCAAATTGAATTCTGTATTAATGATGCAAATGATAAAGTACTTTTTGTTAGTGAAGATTTTATACCCCTTATAGAAAGCATGAAAGACAAGCTGCCTTCAGTAAAAAAATACGTGCTCATGACAGATCGTAGTGATGAGAAATTTGAAAATGTGAACATCCCTGGCGCAATAAGCTATGAAGAACTTTTAGCTGCTGAATCGGATCAATACGAGTTTCCGGAAATTTCAGAAAACAGCAAAGCAGCACTATGCTACACTTCAGGAACTACTGGAAATCCCAAAGGGGTTGTCTTTACTCATAGAGAACTTGTTATGCATGCCATAGCAGTATGCATTCAGTGGGGTGTATTTCCTCCTCTGAATTTTCATGCTGGTCAAACATACATGCCCCTTACCCCCTTGTTCCATGTGCAAGGATGGGGAGTGCCCTACTTTGCATTTATGTTAGGATGCAAATACATACTACCTGGCAAGTATGAACCTGATAAGCTGCTGAAATGGATAAATGATGAAAAAGTGGATGTAAGTCACTGTGTTACAACTATTCTCCATATGCTGGTATTTCATCCAGATGCTGAAAAATACGACCTAAGCAACTGGCGTGTAGCATTAGGAGGTGCAAAAGAAACACAACAGCTTGCAGAACGAGCCTGGGCTCTTGGAATAAAAACCATATCATGTTATGGCATGACAGAAACATGCCCAGCCATGACCCTTGGGCAGCCAAGAGTTGACAGAAACGGTTTACCCTTTGAAGACCAGATTGATTATATTATCAGAAGTGGCATACCCTGGGTTTTCGCAAGAAAAAGGGTTGTTGATGATAATATGGTAGAAGTTCCAAATGACGGAAAAACAGTGGGTTCTATTCAGGTCAGGACTCCATGGTGTACTCAGGAATATCTTGGTGACCCGGAAAACACAAAAAAACTCTGGGCAAACGGATGGCTCAATACAGGAGACGTGGGATATGTTGATGAGGAAGGATACCTTATGGTAACTGACCGCGATAAGGATGCGATTAAATCTGGTGGGGAATGGATTTCCACACTAATTCTTGAGGATGCTGTAAGCCTCCACCCTGCAGTGCTTGAATGTGCTGTTGTAGGAATTCCAGATGATAAATGGGACGAACGCCCATGTGCATGCATTGCACTTAAACCAGGCAAAAGCGTCACTGCTGAAGAAATAAGGGATCACCTGCTACGCTATGCTGATGAAGGCAAAATAGAAAAATGGTGGATACCTGATCTTCCCGGAGGATATAAATTTATCCAGGAAATTCCTCATAATTTCATTGGTAAGATTGACAAGATAAAATTAAGAGAACTAATCAAAAGCATGAGTTAAGGCGCTGCTTTAGGATATACACTTAAAAATAAAAGGGGGCTGTTTAAAACACAGCCCCCTTTATTAACTTTATGAATTTATCTTTATTAGCCCCATGCTCAAAAGACATTCTTTATTTCATCAATAATTTCAGCCAGCAACATTAAGACAACACCATATTCTCCTGCCAATACATGTCTTGACAAAAAGGCCTGCATGATTTTTAATTAATTATGTTTTTTTACATGTTCAAAATAAAGAGAAAAAAACAAGATGCAGGTTTATCTTTAAAAAATAACAAAAACATCAAATAAATTAAATCGTTAAAAATAGAAATAAAAATCAGAAAATACTTTTAAAGAAGGTAAAAAAATGGTTCTAACAGATAAACAAATAATCGAAATTGCCCAACATTCATTTACGCGAATGGATGGAGCCTGGTTTATGGCATTAGCTAAAAAATTTGGTATAGATACTGCCTGGGAAATGGATGTTGAAGCATGGAAACAATTTTCCTATGTTTTTGGTAGAAATATAAGAAAAAATTATATAAAAGATCCAGTCTGGCCTGATAGTTTTTTTGATACAATGGATATATTCGGTAAAGTTTTGAATATTAAAGGCAGGGAAGTATCCATAGATGGG
>JBBAGC010000272.1:0-3798 GCA_041655115.1 Spirochaetota bacterium
GTATGCTTCCTGGGCATCAACTTCTTCAGTGCAGAGTATTAATTTTTTTGCCTGGCCAATTCCTATCAGCTTTGTGAGCCTGGTTGTTCCTGTCTGATCTGCTGTTAGCCCAAAGCGAACTTCAGGGAGAGCAAGTCGTGCTCCTTCAGCTGCAACCCTTAAATCACAGCTTAGCACAAGTTCAAGTCCGGCACCATAACAGAGTCCTTTTATGGATGCTATAACAGGTATGGGGAGTTCCTGGAATCTGCTAAAAGTTCTTTGTAGAAAGTTAAGGTTATCCTTTACAAATCTTGTGTCCACTGCTTTAAGAAATGCCAGATCAACACCTGCTGAAAAATGATCGCCACCTGACTGGAGTACTGCAACTCTAAGATTATTATCCTGAGCAAGCTGTTCCTGAATATCAGACAGTGAAAGCACTACTTCTTTGTCAAACAGGTTGAGTCCGCTAGGATCATTTAATGTGATAAATGCAATATGGCCATCTTTGGTAAGTTTTACTTTTGGTTCCCCGCTCATAATAAATACCTCTTTATTTTAAATAATTTCATATAAAAGGACAATTTGTTTATTCGACAATTGTAAATTCAGTGAATAAATCTTCAAGCAGTATTTATCATTGATAAGACTTCATCTCCCTAAGCTTCTTTCCCATAATGAAGAAGAGGGAATTATATTAAAAAATCATTTATTTTTTTTGCTGGAAAAGATCTTTTCCCCACAATTTTTCCTGGTCCTTTCCCCCTAAATCCCCCAAGGTGGGACTTCATAAATTTTTGTTTATATTTTTATTTTTTTAAAGTTAAAGTCGAAAAGGTGTATAAAAAAAGTTAATCAGCCCCTATGGGGGCGGCGGAAAAGGATTTCCTAAAGAAAAAATTCATTCCGCCGGGGGCTTACTTCACTAGATGTGTGTGAAAAATAATATTACTTTTTTTAGAGATCTGGAATTGTATTAAAAAATCATTCCTTTTTTTTGCCGGAAAACATTTTTTCCCAGTATGAAATTTCATCATCTGTTACAACAGGGTTTTCCTTTTCTACAGCGATTTTTTTAAGTTCAAGTTCATCTTCATATTCTTTGATAGTTTTGTTTACATGATCAGCGAATTTTTCACTCTGCATGGTTTTTGCGCCAAACCTGTTAACGTAAAAAAGAATATCCTTGTCAGAGGTAATTACTGTAGTCATTTTGGGATTAATATCTTTTTTAATGAACTGCTTAATAAGGTAATCAGCAGAGTAGTTTAAGGAATAGTAAACATCAATAGAACCTGATTTTTCACTGGTGGTTGTTCCAGCAGCCCCTTTTGTGCCATCAAAAACTACGCGAATTACAGATTTTTTTATTTTCTGGTATTCCTTCATTTTTTCAAGGAGTCCCTGACGCGCATTATCAAGCTGGCTATAATACATCATTTCCTCAAGTTCGGGGAATTTATAAATAAGGTTGAATCCATCTATCAGTAAGGCCATTTCATTATTTGAGTACTATTTATTATTTAGAAAAACTTTAATTCTTTCCAGGGCTGTTTTTATATTTTCCATTGATGTTGCAAAGGAACAGCGTATGTGGTTTATGCCTGATTCACCAAAGGCCCCGCCTGGAACAACAGCAACCTTTTGCTCGTTGATGAGATTAATGGCAAAATCCCTGGAGGACATGCCTGTACCTGATATATCAGGGAAGGCGTAAAATGCGCCTTCGGGCGTAAGGCATGGAAGGCCAATATCGTTAAATGTTCTGGAAATATAGTTTCTTCTTCGTGTGTATTCAGATACCATTTTTTCAACCTCCTGATCCCCGCTTTGCAGAGCTTCTATTGCTGCGTATTGGGAAATTGAAGGAGCGCATAAACCTGTGTATTGATGAATTTTAAGCATTATATCCATTATGTATTTTGGTCCTGCAGCATATCCCAGTCTCCAGCCAGTCATTGCATGGGATTTGGAAAATCCATTCAGGACAATAGTTCGTTCTTTCATTTCAGGAAGAGATGCAATTGAGAAGTGAGGCTTATCATAGGTAATTGCAGAATATATTTCATCAGATATTACAAGGATATTATTTTTTATCGCAATCTGCCCCACCTCTTTTAAAAGCTCCTCAGGAAAGGTAAGACCTGTAGGATTTGAAGGATAGTTCATAAGAATTGCCTTTGTTTTTGGCGTGATTGCCTTTTTAAGTCTGTCAGGATCAATTTTAAATCCATCTTTAAAAAGGGTAGGCACAATCACAGGCACGCCATTGAGCATGCTTATATTAGCTCCATAGGATACGTAGCAGGGCTCTATTACTATTATTTCATCTCCAGGATTAATTATACTGCGCAGAGCAAGGTCTAATCCCTGGCTTACACCCATTGTTACTATTATTTCATTTTCAGGATTATAGTCTAAATTGTATTTTGTATTCAGGTATTCTGAAATCATTCTGACAAGTTCAGGAACACCCCTGTTGGAGGTATAGTGTGTGTATCCATCTTTAATTGAAAAAATTCCTGAGTCAGAAATTCTCCATGGTGTTACAAAATCGGGTTCACCAACACCAAGGGATATGCAGTCAGGCATGGAATATACAATGTCAAAAAATTCCCTTATACCTGAGGGCTTTATCATTTTTCCACTTTGGGAAACAAGCTGTGAGGGATCCTGTGATTTATTTTTTTTCAATGATTTCTCCATGTATATTCTAAATTGTCAGTTTGTCATATTTAAGTTCAACAAAGGTCTTGTTTATTTTAAGTCCTTTTTTATAGAGGAAATTTATTGTATCAAGGTTATTTTCTAAAAGACGAATAAAAATGTTATTTATTTCATCTGAATCTGCTTTTTTTAAAAAAGAATCAATCAAGGCACTCCCTATGCCCTTGTTTCGCATTTGGGGAACAACCATGAACCATAGAATCTCTGCGCCTGTATCTTTTACATCACCAATAATAAATCCCAGAATCTTATTCTTTCTTTTAGCTGTAAAAGCTGTGAATACATTTGAAGCAAGTGCTGTGGAGATATTGTCAATGTTCCAGGGAGTAAGGGAGTTTTTAAAAGCGGATTCCTCATTGCCTAACCTGTATATCTGGTGAAGGTCTTCTATGTTCAAAGCAGTAATTACTATGTCATTTTTTAAGCGGGTCATTTTTTTATCAGTCTTTTAAAATTTTCAGAAACAGTTTCTTCAAGCCTGGAAGATGTTACGTTTCGTAATCTGGAAACGAATTTATATGTGTGTTTTATATTGTCAGATCTGTTTGGTTTCCCACGCAAAGGTACAGGTGAAAGAAAGGGCGCATCAGTTTCCAGGAGCAGCATGTCATCAGGTACAAACCTGGCAGCTTCCTGTAACAGAGTGGCGTTTTTGTATGTAACATTTCCTGCAAAGGAGATTAGTAATCCCATGTCCAATGCTTTTCTGGCATCATCTGCCCCGCCTGAAAAACAGTGCATTATTCCTGATGAAACTTTTTTTCTTTTTAAAATTTCAAGTCCCTCATTCATTGCATCGCGCAAATGTATTATAAGGGGAATAGAATGTTTTTTTGCCAAATCGATCTGCCTTTCAAATGATTTTATTTGCATGTCCTTGGGTTGTCTTAATCTGTAATAATCGAGGCCACATTCCCCAATTCCTATGAGGAGATGGGACAGGGATGATTTTTTTACTTTTTGAACAAAGCTTTCCAGTTCTTTAAGATCGCTCTCATTTGCAGGGGATGATGGGTGTATGCCTGCTGTGTAAAGTATTCCATATTCAAAGTTTTTTTCAGCGAATTTGCGTGACCATTCAAGGCCTGA
>JBBAGC010000273.1:0-3790 GCA_041655115.1 Spirochaetota bacterium
GAAGCGTAGTTGGTTTACATAACAGCGAACATCCCCTTACAAAGGGTTATCATAAATTTTTACACCTTGGCCTTTATTCCCAGTTCATGCGAAAGGTTGAGAAGTTTTTTAACAATTTTTTTCCCAAAAGCATTGTTCTTTATGCCTGGAAAAAATAAAGGATCAATGGGCTTCTCCCCAGTTTTCTCCCAAGGCAATATCAACAACAACAGGTACATTGAGCTTTATGGCTTTTTCCATTCTACCAGTAACAATTGATTTTAAACTTTCCAGCTCATCTTTTTTTGCTTCAAAAACAAGTTCATCATGCACCTGAATTATCATTTTTGATTTCATTTTTTTATCAGCAAGGTCGTTTTGAATATTTATCATGGCAATTTTGATCATATCAGCTGATGTGCCCTGTATGGGCATATTTATTGCTGCTCTTTCAGCACCCTCTCTCATGAAGGATGTGGTGGAGTTAATTTCCGGCACAGGTCTGCGACGTCCGCAAAGTGTTTCCACATAGCCGTGTTTTTTGGCAAATGAAACTGTTTTATCAATATAATTTTTGAAACCAGGATAGGTCTGGAAATACTTTTCAATAAAAACAGCAGCATCTTTTATGCTGATTTCAGCCTGCTGGGAAAGTCCATAGGGCGATACTCCATAAATTGTAGCAAAATTTATTATTTTTGCCTTTCTTCGCATATCGGGTTTAATTTCATCAATGGGAACTCCAAATACTGATGATGCTGTCATGTTGTGTATGTCTATTCCCTTGCTAAAGGCTAAAAGCATATTTTCATCATTGGAAAAGTGAGCAGCAAGGCGCAGCTCTATCTGGGAATAGTCAGCGGACATTATTACGCTGTCTTTTCCCGGAACAAAACCAGTTCGTATTTTTTTTCCGTAATCGTCCCTGGCTGGTATGTTTTGAAGATTGGGGTCAGATGATGAGAGCCTTCCTGTTGCTGTTACTGTCTGGTTAAATGAAGTGTGTATTCTTCCGGTCTTTTTACTTATAAGTCTGGGAAGCGATTCAATATATGTGTTTTGCAGCTTGTTTAAGGTTCTGTATGATATTAAATAATCTATTATGGGATGAGTTCCCTGGAGTGTTTCAAGAACTTTTATATCTGTTGAAAAACCTGTTTTTGTTTTTTTTACTGTTCTTAATCCAAGCTTTTCAAAAAGAATTGCTGAAAGCTCCTTTGTGGAATTTATGTTGAATTTCTGGTCAGCTTCCCTGTATATATTTTTTTCAATGTCATCAAGCATGGCAAGGGTGTTTTTTTTCATTTCATCAAAATGGAGAGTGTCTATTTTAACACCTGTAATTTCCATTTCAGCAAGAACATTTATAAGGGGTAATTCTATTTCATTAAATAATTTTTCAAGCCCGTTTTCCTTGAGCATTGGTGCAAATATATTGTAAAGACGCATGGTAATGTCTGTGTCTTCAATGGCATATTCAGCAAGCCTGTCCATGGGCAAATCAGTAAGTGCAATTGCATTTTTACCAGTGCCTACCAGCTCCTTGAATGTTATTGTTTTGTAGTTGAGATACTTTTGTGCAAGGTCATCCATATTGTGACGCAGCTCTGAAGGGTTGATTAGATAGGAGGCAATCATTGTGTCAAAAAATATGCCCTTGAGGTTTATGTCTTCATTTTTCAGGACTATAAAATCGTATTTTATATTTTGACCTATTTTTTTTAAATCAGGATTTTCAAGCAATGGTTTAATCATGGAGATTGATATAGATGGTTCTGGAAACTCTTCACTAAAGAGTCCCTTGCTTTGCAAAGGTAAAAACCATCCGCTTTTTTCCTTAATGGAAAAAGACATCCCCACAAGCTTAGCTTCAACAGCCTTGATTGAATCGGTTTCTGTATCAAAGGCAAAGAGCCCTGCCTGCTTCAGTTCTTTTATCATTATGGAAAGTTCTTCATGTGTGCGGATTGTTCTGTAATCTTTTTTTTCATGTTCAGTGCTGCTTTCCAGTTGTGCTGTTTCAGGAAAGTAATCTCTAACAATGGAATTCATTTCAAGGGAGTTGTAATATTCAACAGCCTTTTCAGTGTTTAATCCATTAAAACGAAGCTCATCAATTGTTAATCCAATGGGAACGTCTTTGCGTATAGTGACAAGATCTCTGCTTAAAAATGCCATTTCCTTTCCATCTTCAAGAAGAGTTTTTGTTTTACCCTTTATTGATTCAATGTTCTCATAGATATTTTCCAGGCTTGAATATTCCGTAATAAGCTTGAGCGCTGTTTTTTCTCCAACTCCTTTTACTCCGGGGATATTGTCAGACGAGTCACCCATGAGTGCCATGTAGTCTATTATAAGTTCAGGATGAAGCCCTGTTTTTTCAGCTATATTATCACTGGTGTAAATTTCAAAATCGGATATTCCTTTTTTATTGGCGTATATTTTTACATTATCACTGATAAGCTGGTAAGCGTCCTTGTCTCCTGTGACAAGGTACACATCAATGTCAGGGGATGAATATTTTTCAGCTACTGTTCCAAGGACATCATCTGCCTCAAAATCGGATGATTCAATAACTGGTATGCCTATTTCCCTTACCAGGTTTTTTATTTCTTCAATTTGAGTTTTTAAATCAGGAGGCATTTTTTGTCTGTTTGCCTTGTACTCTTCATATAGATTAAAGCGGAAAGATTTTACCGGAGGGTCAAAGGCAATTGCAAAATAGTCCGGGTTTTGGTCTCTTATGAGGGTGAGGATCATTCTTGAAAAACCAAAAATAGCTGATGTGTTTTGCCCGCTTGAATTAACCAGAGGGTTTCTTATAAAAGCAAAATAAGCCCTGTAGCAAAGGGCGTGTCCATCTATAATAAATAATTTTTTTTTCATTTATACCACCTGAGTTTCCTTGAGCCTGTTTAATTCACTCACCTTTCCTATAAGGATTTCATCGGTTTTTGCCAGCCTTTGCGAAAGTATTTGAACCATCTTTGCAGCAAAGCGGGGATTTTTAATAAGGAAAGATTGAAGCTGTGTTGCATTGTCAATATATGCAAGTTTAACATCTCCTATGGAGCGCACTGTTGCACTTCTTGGGATATTTGTGAAGAGCGATATTTCCCCAAAAAAATCACCCTTTGAAAGCCTTGCCACAACTATCTGATTGTCGGCTTCTCCCAGAATAATGGTAACTTCACCTTCAAGAATAATATACATTCGTTGCTCAAGCTGACCTGCCTTGATTATGTTTTCAGCGTTTTGAAAATACATAATATTTTTTGACATATTCCCTCCGGAATCCCATTTTTCATATCCTGATGTGAGAAGAGCAAACCAGCTTTTTATAAGCTGAATAATTTTAAGCATAATGCAAAATTATAAAAATATTATAGCATGGGCAAGTCTTTTATTTTTTGGTGGTAAAGAGGAAAGATTTGTAAAAAAACAAAAATTTTTCAAAAAAAATCCTCTCTTTTTCGTAATAATAAATGCGGTAATAAAAAGAAATGGAAGGTTTATTTATGCTTTCAAAATCATTTTCATTAGCCCTTTATGGGATAAGCGCAGTAAGGGTTGATGTTGAAGTAGATATAATGAGGGGGCTGCCTAACTTCACAATTGTTGGCCTTCCTGATTCTACCATTCGTGAATCAAGGGAGCGAATAAGGTCTGCGATAGAAAATTCAGGATACGATTTTCCTCCCAAGAATTTTATTGTTAATCTGGCACCAGCCGGATTTAAAAAACAGGGAGCCAATTTTGATTTGCCCGTTGCCATGTCCATTCTCAAGTCACCAGGACAGATTAAGTTTGC
>JBBAGC010000274.1:0-3767 GCA_041655115.1 Spirochaetota bacterium
CGAGCTGCCAGAAGCAAATGATACGCTAAATGTAGAACAGCATGAAACATGTTGTTTCATCGTTGGGAACGGGCGGGACATATTGTTTCATTGTTGGGAATTCCGGCCACGTAAACTGATAAAATGGTAGTGTGTGGCACTGTGATATATAATTGAGGGACGGTCATTATTACACTCCGTCAATGATGTATTTTACATGAGATAGTGGTCTTCCGTTTACGAAATTGAACAGGATCAGGAGTTGGTAGACGAATACCGCAAGGAGAAGAATGAGAATATCAAACATCGGCTCCACCGTGATTTTTCTCAATCGGAACAGGCGTTGATCCCTCTCCGATTTGAAGAAACGGATAGAGGGTAATCGACTTGGAGCTGTGTGCTTGTACTTCTCCATGGGCAGTATCAGGCGGCGCGTACTGTATTTATTGTTCTTTCTGAGTTCGCACTTTTGGGTAAGCTTTCCGTCATCGTAACCTGAATCCGCCACAACGTACTTGGTCTTATCGTGGAGGTAATCGATCATGGAGGCAAAAATTCCGTTCTCCGACACATTGGCTGTGACGGCATCGGCATCGAGTGGAGCAGGAACAAGGCCTGGTGTGGCCGAGCAGAGGAGGTGGATGCATAGCCTTGGACCCATCCTCGATACCGGGAGTAGCCCCATTCCGAGTCCCTGTCCACGTTTCGAAAATGCTTCGGCCCCACACCCTTTTTACGATCTTTCTTGTGCCACAGAGGACCTTGTGCTCTCAGCATTGACGGTCCCGTAAAAAGTCCAACTCATGTAACATTCTAAAATAATTTAGTATTTGTGCTTTTTCTTCTTGACGTCTTTTCTGTAAAATGGTATGAATCATGTTATATATTAATGAGATAGGTGCTGATGCCATGATTCGTGTTCGTGATCACAAAACGTCCTGCCTGATCGATCCCTGGGGTTATTTGGGACCCCGACGGCGCAGGCTTTTGGATATACATCCTGGGCTGGTCTCTTCCGGGAGCATATCCTGCCCGTGTTGCCCGTCAGGGAACTTTCCTCCTGCTACACTGAGGGCTTCGGAAGGCCCTCCAGGGAGATATATGCCGCGCTTGGCGCGTTGGTTCTCCAGCAGATGCACGATTTGACAGACGAGGAGACGGTCTTTCAGTTTTCTTTTGATATCCAATGGCACTATGCCCTGGACATTCCCGGCGAGTCGGACGAGGCGAAGTATCTGTGTGCCAAGACACTGTGGACGCTTCGTCAGATGGTTACCCGGCGTGGTCTTGACCGTGAGCTCTTTACCGCCACGACGGAAGCCCTGGCGAAGGTGTTCAGGGTGGACACTTCCAGGCAGCGGATCGATTCTGTTCATATCCGATCCAACATGCGGCGTTTGTGTCAACATCGGACGACTTTGTCCCTTTTTTAGCGGAATAAAATGTCCCCTGACCATCGGTTAGTTACATTTCATCATCCTCGGTTTCATCTTTCATGTCCAGAGCTTTCGGTATCGTTCCCAAGATGCCTGCTTTGCGTTTTTCTTTGAGTCGATAGCTTTCACCCTTGATGTTAAGCGTTGTGCAATGATGAAGAAGTCGATCAAGAATCGCTGTGGCCAGTACCTGGTCGTTGAAGATTTCTCCCCAGTCCACGAAGGACTTGTTCGACGTGATAATCGTCGAGGCCTTCTCATAGCGTCTCGTGAGGAGCCGGAAGAAGAGTCCTGCTTCGTCTCTGCTCATGGGGAGATATCCCATCTCATCGATGATCAGCACCTTGGGATAAAAAAGCTGCTGCAGCTACCGTTCAACGCGGTTTTCCATCCGTGCTTTGGTAAGGCGGGTGATCATGGACTCCAGGGTCATGAACAGCACCTTGTGACCTGCCTCAAGGGCCTTCATCCCCAAGGCGATCGCCAGGTGGGTCTTCCCCACACCGGGAGGTCCCAGGATGATGATATTTTCAGCACGATCCACAAATCCGAGGGTGGCGAGTTCACGGATAACCTTCCTGTCGATGCTGGGCTGGAAGGCGAAATCAAACTGCTCCAGGGTTTTCACCCAAGGGAAACGGGTGGTTCTCAGGCGGGATTCCATCCCCTTCTGATACCTGCCGTTCCATTCCGTCTGCAGGACCTCGGTGAGAAACTCCCGATACCCAAGATCCCGCTTCGCCGCTTGTTCGCAGACAGCGTCTAACTGGCAGGACAGATGATCCATTTTCATTTTTTCAAGAAGCCCGGTCAGTTGCATGGAATCACCTCCTCATATACCGACAGTTTCCGGTGCTCCACTTGGAACGTTCTGCGCCAGAGGTCGGCATGATGAGCCGGAACGCTCACCCAGCCTTCAGAAACACGACGGAGCGTATGCTCAGCCACGATGACATCGTCGGCAGAAACGGTAAGCTTCCCGTCCAGACTGATGCGGACCGCCACCGTCTGTCCGCACAGTGCCGACGGAACGCTGTAGCGGTTTCCCCGGATGTCGATGTACCCGTCCCAGCTCACTGACCGGTGGTCCCGGTAAGAGGTGTCGCATCGAACGGCGGGCAACGGTCCAGGAAACGGCGCCTCACGGGAAAATCGTTCCCGTACCACCTCTTTGACCGTACCGTGTACCCTCTGATCCGCCACGTCCTCCAGCCACCGCTCCGCCAGTCTGTTCATGTGGGCAAAACTCTCAAAGGTCCGGTACCGGACAAAAAAGGTGTTCTTGATATACCCGACCATCCGTTCGTCTTTCCCCTTCGTCCGCGCCCGGTATGGACGGCAGGCCCTGGGGGTGAAACCATAGCAGCCGGCAAAATCGAGAAACCGTTCGTTGAATCGAACACGATCCCCGATACGATGGCTGATCACGGTGCTCTTCTGATTGTCAACCAGCACCTCCCGACACACACCGCCAAAATGCTCGCACGAACGGATCATCCCCTCATAGGTGTGCTCGGCGTCGCTGCTGTCGGTGCACCAGAAATGAAACCTCCTGGAATACCCCAGGGTGTTGACACTGAAATAAACTTTCCTGTGACGGCCGGCAACCACTGTGGTCGTCTCACCCCAGTCGTTCTGCATCTGCTTGCCGGGATCGGTCTCAAACCGCACCGTCGCACGGCTCTCCCGCAATGGACGCCTGGGCCTCATATAATCCCGCACAATGGTCGTACCACCGGTGTATCCACGGCTCTGAATCTCCCGGTACATGACCTCTCCGTTCCATACGTTGGCACGAAGCAACTCGTCGATCATCGGCTTGAACTCATCCAGCTTGCTGACTCTCGCCCGGGGACGTCTCCCCGGCGGCGGCCCGCCTCGTTTCAGCGCCCGACGGATCGTCTTCGGGTGGACACCCAACTGCTTCGCGACATCCTTCTGGTAGACACCTCGTGCAATCTGTGCTTTAATTTCCATCCAGTCCTCCTTGGTAAGCATAACGGCTACCTCCAACGTATTCGCAAATACCCTGAAGGTATACCAAAAGGTTTATCTTGGAGGACATTTTATTCCGCTGTTCTGGGTACATTTAACACTGATGGTGACATTTGGGGAGGGTCTGCATTTTTTCCCGGAGCATCCATACCTTCCTCGTCAACCTGAGGCGGCGGCACCGGCCGCTGTTTGATACGATCGAGCGGGAGCTGGTCGATCGGTACCTGACCAAAAGGCCCTGGGGTGTTTTTCCCTGGTGAAGCCTTCGGAGTCCTCCGCGACCCTCGAAACGGTCAGCCGGGACCTCTTGTCCCTGGTGGAACGGTTTCGGGACAACAAACAGGTGCTGTCCCTGAC
>JBBAGC010000275.1:0-3767 GCA_041655115.1 Spirochaetota bacterium
GCAATACTTTATGATGTAAGTGTATCAGCTATTAATCAGCATATAAAAAAGATATTTTCTGATAAAGAATTAGATGAAAATTCAGTTATTAAGAAATACTTAATAACTGCCCAGGATGGTAAGCAGTATAACACAAATCACTATAATTTACAAATGATAATTGCTGTTGGTTTTAAGGTTAATAATGAGAAGGCAGTTCAATTTCGCAAATGGGCTAATTTGATTGTAAAAGATTTTACTATCAAGGGCTGGGTAATGGACGATGAGCGTCTAAAAAATAGTGGAACTGTTTTAACGGAAAAATACTTTGAAAAACAGTTAGAAAAGATTCGGGAAATCAGAATGTCTGAAAGAAAGTTTTATCAAAAAATAACAGACATATATGCTACAGCCCTGGATTATGATCCATCAGCCAAATCCACTATAAGATTTTTTGCAGCAGTACAAAATAAACTTCATTATAGCGTTCATGGGCAAACTGCAGCAGAAGTTATTTATTACAGGGCAGATTCCAGGAAAGAGAATATGGGACTTACCTCCTGGGAGAACTCTCCTCATAGCAAAATTCATAAATCAGATGTAGTTATAGCAAAAAATTACCTGACAGATAAGGAGCTTAATCAATTATCCAGGATTGTATCAGCATATTTAGATATGGCAGAGGCTCATGCAGAGAGGCGTATTCCCATGACCATGGCAGATTGGGAGGAAAGATTAAATGGTTTTTTAACTCTGTGGGATAGAGAAGTTTTAAAAGATAATGGGAAAATATCTAAAGAATTAGCAAAACTTCATGCAGAAACAGAATTTGAAAAATACCGTATTATTCAGGATAGATTATATAAGAGTGATTTTGACAGGTTTTTAGAAGATCAAAATTAATGTTGCTAAATTTCAGGATTATATCTTTGGGAGAGCAGCAGATTTTTTGTGTAAATAGCCTTTGATTCAGTTTAAAATTTTAATTTATCTTTGAAATGAATAGCAAATTGACTTATTGCTTTATCTCTGTCGCGAATAGGTATTGTTTATTTTTTTTGAGGCATTTTTAATTTTAATATATATATGTTTTATAGTTTGTTTTTTTGAAAAAGTGAGTTTTTTCTAGAGGAGCTGGGGCTTTGGTTCGATAGGGAATAATTTTTTTCTAAGAGATTTTAAAACGTTTTTTTATGAAGTCTTAATAATAAATTGGAAATCTTAAGAAGTTCCAATAATCTTTTCCTTGACTATACTTATTCTGATTATAAAAGTGTTATACTTAAATTAAAATAGGATGTTATATGAGTAATATAAACATTTACTGTGATGAAAGTTGTCATTTGCTAAATGATTGTAGTCAAGTTATGGGTCTTGGTGCTATATGGGTTCCACGGGAAAAGACTTCGCAGATATTCAAAGATATAAGGGAAATTAAAGTTAAGCATAATCTTAGTTCTAAATTTGAAATTAAATGGACAAAGGTATCGCCGGGAAAAATTGATTTTTATAAAGAGATTATAAATTATTTTTTTTCAAATTCGGATCTTAAGTTTCGTTCTGTTTTAATTCCTGATAAATCAATTCTTAACCATTCAGCTTATGCCCAATCTCATGATGATTGGTATTATAAAATGTATTTTATATTGATAAAGTTGCTACTATCTCACTCAAACTCCTATTATATTTATTTAGACATAAAAGATACTAAAGGGTCAAAAAAGTGGAGAAAGCTTCGTGATGTTTTATGTAATAATCTCTATGATTTCTCAAGGGATATAATTAAAAGAATCCAAGGTGTACATTCAAATGAAGTTGAAATTCTGCAATTAACTGATCTTTTGTTAGGAGCTTTGGTTTATACCAATAGAGGAATCTATACTAGCAGTGCAAAAATGGAACTGATTGATTTATTAAAATTAAAATCTGGTTTTTCTTTAACTCAAACAACGATTCTTGGTGAGCAAAAATTTAATATTTTTAAATGGGAACCTTCGTCTGATTCAAGAGGTTCAAAGTGAGCAAGTTTCGGAAAGATATTTCCTGGCTGCCTGAATTGATTCTGTTAGAAGATTATAATGGTGATTGGGAAAAATATAATGATGCGCTATATGAAATATTTCGAAATGATTTTATTATTAATAAACAAATTTTTAAAAAAATGCCTGTTTCTATCAAGACAACTTTAACAAATGGCAAGGAAGAAACTTTTTGGCACATAACTTCTGAAAAGGGTGAACTGGAAAGATGTAAAAGAATTAAGTGGCCTAAAGCAATACTTGATAATTATAGTGATTCTGTTATAAGAATATGGAGGAATGAAAGACCAAGAGGTCGTTATAATGTTTTACTTTGGCTGGCATTTGATAACAATGATGAGTATGATTATCTTGTTGTTTTAGGTGAAAGAAAAGGATATTTTCATTTTATTACTGCATACACAATTGAATTTAGTCATAGAAAAAGAAAGTTAATGAAAGAATATCTGGAATATATAGATAAGGGTCTTTAAAATAGCTGAAGCCGCCCAAAAGAACGGCTTCGATACTCTTTCTACACATGGCAGATGAGCTATTAATAATATACTTATATTAACGGTTATTCGTCAACAATAATATTATCATTTTTTAGATTTTAAATGCAGTTCTCCCAAACATAGTGTATTATTTCCTATCTAATTTCTATTTTGTATTATGAAAACATAAATTTTTTTTTGGATCAAAATCGATCTTGATGAATTTCAGGATTATATCTTTGATTTTATTACTCTTTAACAATTACTCACTTCTGTTTATCACTGTTTTGTAGGTTTTTCCACCTTTTTGTACACCCATCATTGAGGTGTCATCAGAGCGGCCATAGTAGAATTCAGAGGCTATATTTGTTGAACAGGAATAATTCGCTGTTAATAGTGTGTGGCTGTTATCCATGTAACCCTTTACTGATTCAATAATGAAAGGCTTTAATTCCTTATTTGTAAATAATTGAGTAAGAGCATCCGGAAAGCCGGGTATGGGTTTTTCACTGCTCTTGTAAAAGTATGACAGATAGCTTAGATGAGGATTATTTATTGTGTAATGCTCTTTTGTAAGATCACCCCATTTCCAGTCATCCATAAAAGGCCCTATTTTTCTGTTTAAAAAACGCATTGAATTTAAAAATGCAACTTCAAAAACAGTGTCTCTATATCGTATCTTTCCATCATTTGCAAAGGTGAAAAAGCCTGTGTTGTGTGAAGAAATTTCATAAAAAAGATCGTTATAAAGCAAAAATGCGTACTTCATATTATTGGATATATCTTCTTTGAATACATCCTGGTATGATTCTTCAACCATATTGTTTAATAATGAATAAAAAATAGAAGCAGGAATTTCATCTATATTGGATTTAAAATCCCAGTCATTAAAATATATTTTTGTAAGGTGCGCAGAAGTAGCAATATTTGAATTGAGCATTGATAAAAAAACTGGTGTAAATTTCCTGGCTGTTACAGAGCAGGTGTCATTTAGAATTTCTTCTATTTTTTTATCAGTATAAATTTTTTTAGGCACAAGGAGTTCATGGAATCGTTCAATCCTGTTTTCATTGTTCAACACTTTTAAACTTAAATGTACTGGAAGCTCTTTGTTATGGATAAGGTCACTTCCAATCATATCTGTGTTTTTTAACAGGTTTTTTGAGTTTACAGGGATTGTAAAACCGGATGTATATACATTTCCATTTTTGAAAACATACGGCGATGTTGGGTAAGGTGTAAATACGCCTGTATGAATTTTTAATTTTTGATT
>JBBAGC010000276.1:0-3752 GCA_041655115.1 Spirochaetota bacterium
TTTATACTGTAAAAAATCCCTATGCTGCAATTGAAAAAATGATAGAATACTCAGGGAAACGAATTGTCATAATAAGAGATACAAGAGTAATGAAAACACTAAGCGGAATTATAAGGGAATCCTTGTGCTCTGAAAGCAGCAGGGATCTTAATCCGCTGATTGAAGATCTGCTTAAAGAAAAAAACATGAGCTACAGTAAAATCAATATTTCTGAAAAAAGGGAATACCTCATTGCAGATCCGGAAATTGAGGCGAAATCTCTGCTTTATCAGCTAAAGCTTGAAAAAAATTATCTTCCACAGGTGCTCAACATAATAAATAAAAACACACGCACTGCCACATCCGGTCTGGTTTTTGATTCTGTCTTTTCCGACAATGCCTGGATTTTTTGAACTTTAATTTATTGACTAATACAAAAGCTTTTAATAGCTTTATAAAAAATACTTAGGGGAAATGCCTATGGGTGTATCAAATATAATTAATGTTCCAGAGCTTATAGAAAGGCTGGACAATGATTTTGAACTTTATCTGGAGCTTCTGGAACTTTTTACAACTGACTCTGCCTCTATCATTTCCAGAATTGAAAATGCCATTATTAACAGGGATTCAGAAGCACTCAGAAAAGCTGCACACACCCTGAAAGGTGCTGTTGCAAATTTTTCAGCTCCAGCAGCATATGAAGCAGCATCAATACTTGAGCAAACAGGCAAAAACAGGGAGCTCACAAACGCTGATGACCAATTCCTTAAACTGAAAACAGAAATTGATTCTGTAATAAAAGAGATGAAAAAAATTTCACAAAAAGGTTCCTTTTAAAAAATACCGGAGTTCAAAATGCCTATCAATGATGAAATATGCCTATTTTCAAAAGAAATTTGCCGTAAAGCAGGAGAAATTCTTCTCTCCGGTTTCAGATCTTCTGACACGGAAATATCCTATAAAAGCAGAACTGACCTTGTTACAAATATGGATTATAAATCAGAAAAATTTCTCTACAACAGTATTCGTGAACAGTTTCCTGACCACGACATAATTGCTGAAGAAGGAAGCAAAAGAGATTCCAACAGCGAATACCTCTGGTATGTTGATCCCCTTGATGCAACAAACAACTATGCCCATGGCATACCTTTTTTCTGCATATCAATTGGAGTTTATTCCAGATCCAGTGGGAATATTGTATCAGGTGCTGTTTATGATCCCTGCCATGATGAAATGTTCTGGGCTGTAAAAAACTGTGGTGCATTTTGTAATTTTGAACCTATCAAAACTTCAGATATACAGGATATGGGAGTAGCTCTATTTGCAACTG
This sequence comes from Spirochaetota bacterium, assembly GCA_041655115.1. Lineage (GTDB taxonomy): Bacteria > Spirochaetota > UBA4802 > UBA4802 > UBA5550 > JBBAGC01. The sequence goes on from JBBAGC010000276.1 coordinate 1,310, forward strand.
GTTTCCCATATAATAAAGATGACATGAAGCGAAACAATCTCACAGAATTTAACCGCTTCCTTCCGCAAATTCAGTGTGTACGCCGTCTTGGCTCTGCTGCTCTGGACTTGTGCTATCTTGCAACAGGCCGAATAGACGGCTACTGGGAGCCCATGTTAAAACCATGGGACACTGCAGCAGGAAGCCTTATAGTATCAGAGGCAGGCGGGAAGGTAACAAAGTACAATGGAGACACCTATGATCCGGAATACCCGGAAATTTTAGCTTCAAACGGATTTCTTCACAGCAGAATGGTTTCCATACTCACTGATATTTAATATTTTTTAAAGGGAAAATAATCAACATGGATAAGGAATTAATCCCTGAATTTTTCACAGTATCAGAGATAACAAAAATTTTAAAAAATGAAATAGAAACCAGCCCCAACTTTACCAGCATATGGGTAAAGGGTGAAATATATAATCTCACATATCATTCTTCAGGACATATTTATTTTACAATAAAAGATGAAGGCGCACTCCTCTCTGCTGTATTTTTTCGCTACGCAAACAAGAGCATGAAATTCAAACTTGAAGAGGGTATGAATGTTATCCTTTTTGGCGGACTTACTGTTTTTGAAAAAAGAGGAAGCTATCAAATGAATGTTCTCCAGGCCAGGCCTGATGGAGCTGGCGAACTGCAAAAAAGAATTGAACAGCTTAAGAAAAAACTTGAAGCTGAAGGTATTTTCGATTCATCTGCAAAAAAAGAACTTCCCCTTCTTCCAAAAAGAATAGGCGTTGTTACATCTCCAACAGGTGCAGCAATAAGGGATATTCTAAAGGTTGCCCTTCGCAGATACCCTAACATAGAAATAATCCTTGCACCTGCAATTGTGCAGGGTGACAGTGCTGCAGCAACAATAGCAGCTGCAATAGAGGAACTCAATAATCCCAAATGGCAAATAGATATAATAATTGCAGGCAGAGGCGGAGGCTCCTTTGAAGATCTTATGCCCTTTAATGAAGAAGCTGTGGTGCGCGCATTTTACAACTCAAAGGTTCCCATAATATCAGCTGTGGGTCATCAGATAGATCATCCCCTATCAGATGATGCTGCTGATGCAGCTGCTCCAACTCCTTCTGCAGCAGCTGAAATTGCAGTGCCTTTAAAATCCGACCTTGTTGATGAAATCAACTATCATTACACAAGAATTCAAGGAGCTCTTTTAAAAAAATTAAATGAAAGCAAAACAGGCTACCAGAATTTGATTTCAAAAAAAATATTCCGCACACCCATTGATCTAATAAACAGCAAAGCCATGCTTCTTGATGACATTCAAACCCGCCTTATCTCTGTTATGAAAACAAACATCTCATGTAAAAAAGAAAGACTTTTACAAATACCGGATATTTACAGGCTGGAAAAAAATCTTATAAATACAAAACAGCATCTTTTCCAAATTACCATTCAGGGCATTGAAAAGATGTCCCCTTTAAACATAATGAAAAGGGGATACTCAATTGTTGAAGATTCCTCAGGTGCTGTAATAAAAAGTGTTGATAATGTCAAGGCTGGAGATAAAATTGAAATACGTTTTAATAAAGGAAGAGCTTCATCTACAGTAAACTCAGTCATAAAGGAGGAATAATTGGAAAAGCAGAAAAAAACACCTGTAAAACCAAGTTTTGAAAAAGCTTTAAGCGAGCTTGAGAAAATTGCCATACGTCTGGAAGATGGAGAGCTGGGACTTGATGATTCCATTAAGGAATTTGAAAAAGGAATAAAACTGGCACGAATATGCCATGAAAAGCTGGAAGAGGCTGAAAGAAAAATTGAAATTCTCCAAAAGGGCGACTCTCCAAATGAAGTTAAAAACAAAAAAGTTGCAGTAAAACCCAACACTGGTGAAATAGAGGATGATGAAGAACTTCAAGGTTCCTTGCTTTAAAAATATTTAATTAAGGATAAACAAATGAGATCCACATATACTCTACTTATACTTCTACTCATTATAACAGGATGTTCCAAAAAGGAAAGTATCCAGTTTTGCGAAGGTGTTGATAACAATGGCAAAGGTGTTGCCTGCGGGAAAAAATTCACCACAGGGGATTTAACAGCGGTTATTTTAAAAAATGAAACAGAAGCAAATAACCTCATTAGCATAAAAGTAATTAACACATCCGGTAATGTGGAAACTGTTATAAACACATTTAATGTTGAAGTTGAAGAGGGAAAACCTGCTATAAGCTTTAATCTTCCTTTTTATAATGCAGGAACTTTCAGAGTGGAAGCTTTTAGCAATGATAAAAAAACCGCTGAAGGAACAATAGAGATTATTGATACCTACTGATTTTTATTTTTTTCATCAGCGAGGCGTTTCTTTTCTTCCCTGAATACAACAATCACAAGAAATACTGCACCTATAACAATTGCAGAATCAGCAACATTGTATGTAGGCCAT
>JBBAGC010000277.1:0-3737 GCA_041655115.1 Spirochaetota bacterium
AAACTTACAGCAAAATCGAACTCACCTTTTGAATTAAAAAGCTCCTCCTCAAAGGTCAAATCAGCATCCCTTTGAAGATAGTTAACGCGTTTTATAGAAGCCCCTTTATTTGTGAGCTCAAATTGAAATTTATCAGTTTTTAAATCAATAATCTGCTCTTTAACATTTCGGGATACACTTACATAGCTCTCTGCCTTTACAGCTCCCCTTCTTTGAACAACCTTTTGCTCAGCAACTTCCCTGGACTGCTCCTCCTGCGCAACAGGAACAGATTCAACCGGTATTTCCGGCTCTGGCACAAAAAAGTAGAACCAGCCCACCCATACTATCATTGTAAGAACTACTGCAAGTAAGGTTCTTTTTTCCATGTTTTATTCCTTTTGATACATTTTAATTTTTTTATCAACATACCTTTAACAGTTCAATGCTGTGGCATAGAGAAGGGAAAAATGGCAGAAGTTGAAAATAAAAGCTATTTCCAGAGATAAAATTCTTCAGGCACAGGATCAAATCCACCCTTTCCAAGAGGATTGCAGGATAAAATTCTTTTTGCAGAAAGATACCCGCCTCTAAAAAGCCCGTGCTTTTGAAAAGCCTCAATAGAATACGCGGAACATGTGGGATAAAACCTGCATGCCTGAGGCAATAGTGGTGATATAAAAATCTGATACAATTTTATTATAAAAACAGCAATACCTGACATGAGAGTGCCGATTATGCTGATTATTAATCTAACCACTTCCATCAATTACCCCGGTATTTCTAAAAATAGCAATAATTTCAAACTTTAAATCCTCAAAACTCAATCTATCTGAGCCAAAACCGGGTTTAATAATAATTAAAAATCCATTATTAATCTGATCAATCAGTTCATTACATATAGCTCGAATTCTTCTTTTTATCAGATTCCTTTTCCATGCTTTACCATAATGCCTGCTTACTGAAATTCCTATTTTAACATCCCCTTTTTCTGATTGATCCTTATCTATTATCCCTCGCTTATCCTTTAGAACAAAAACTGTTATTCCCGATCCTCTGCTCATTTTTCCATTCTGAAATACTTCCTGAAAAGCCTTTCTTCCCTTTAGTGAATAAACCCTCTTCACAGCAGCCTATATTATATAAATTTTAGCCTATTTTGGCATCCTCTTCTCATCAGATACGGTTAACTGATGTCTCCCTTTTCTTCTTCTTCTCATGAGAACTTTTCTACCTTCAGCTGTTGCCATTCTGGCTCTAAATCCATGTTTCCGGTTTCTTTTTAACTTGCTTGGCTGAAATGTTCTTTTCATCGCATATACCTCTTTTAGAATTTATTTTCTGTATTATTACAATACTCGATTTCAATTTATTAAAATATTAAAAGCAAAACAGCATAACTTTCTTATTTTACTGAAATTAAAGTAATACCCTAAAAATAGGGTTCCATTTGTCAATATTAATTTCCTCCATTTACTTACCTGCTATTTTATCAAATCCTCAAGAGCGGCTTTTAATTCGGGGAATCTAAAATTATAACCCTCCTTAATCAGTTTTGCAGGAACAACCCTCTGCCCCTTAACTATTGATAATCCAAACTCACCAAAAATAACCCTTAAAACCATGCCTGGCACAAAGGGAATAACAACAGGGCGCTCCACAGCACTGCCCATTATACTGGTAAGCTCTTTATTGGTTATTCCCCCTGGAGCAACACAGTTATAGGGTCCTTCCATTGATTCGTCTTCAAAAGCCCTTGTCAAAACCTGAGCCACATCTTCAATATGCACCCAGGGAAACCACTGCTTTCCTGAACCAAGCCTGGCTCCCATAAACAGCCTGAAAATTTTTTTCAGCTTGGGAAAAGCTCCTCCCTCTTTGCCAAAAATTGTTCCAAACCGGCAAATAACCACGCGAACCCCCTTATCTGCTGCTTTTAAAGCCTCCTTTTCCCAGTCTTTACAAATTTCTGCCAAAAAATCCTTTCCTCCTGGCACAGTCTCATCAATAATTTCATCCTTATGAAATCCGTAAAAACCTGCTGCTGAAGCATTGATCAAAACTTTTACCTCACCACCTTCCTGTGGGAGAGTGTTCACAATGTTCTTTGTAGTTTGTATTCTACTGTTATAAATAAGCTGCTTTTTTTTATCACTCCACCTTTGAAAAATATTAGCTCCAGCAAGATTGATTATCACCTCATTGTCAGCAATAAACTTTTGCCACGAGCCCTCTTTCATTAAATCAGCCCTTACATAACAGGCTCCTTCAAAAGGGAATTCCGATTCATTTTTGCTGTCAAAAACAGTCACGTCATGTCCTGCCTTAATTAGACGGGGCACAATATAAGTACCGGCAAAACCAAGCCCCCCTGTAACTGCTATTTTCATATAACACCCCGCTTCCCGGATTATTCCGGATAAAAAAAACAGTTTATTCTAAATAATGCTCTGTAATTTCACACTTTTACATAGCTTTTTTTAAATATATTAAATTATAAAGCTCATGTCATCCAATATTTTTAATTTCAGCTATAATTATATAATATATATAAGATCTCATTTTAATTGTACCAGCTATGCCTGTTAAAAAAGTATAATCAAAAAAAATATTCAAAAAAAAGACTATATCCCTTGACAAGCTAATTTTATACTATTTATTTTAGTAATAATAAATTCGATTCAGAGAATACAGTATGAACAAGACACTAATAAATGTAGGAGTTGCGCAGGTTAAAATAGGACAAAATCCTTCAATATTGCGCACAATCCTTGGTAGCTGTATAGGTATTTGTATTTATGACAGGGTAAAAAAAATGGGAGGACTTGCACATATACTTCTCCCCCTTGATACCACAAATGGTGCTAACCCTGAAAAATACGCAGATACAGCAATTCCATTCCTTATACAAAGATTATTAAAAGAAGGCTGCACAAGAAATAACATGTCAGCAAAAATAGCTGGTGGAGCTTCCATGTTTAAATTTCAATCTAACGTAACATTAGGGCAGATTGGAGACAGAAACATTGAAGAAACCAAAAAAGTTCTTGAACAGCTTAAAATACCTCTTTTAGCAGAGGATACCGGCGGAAATACTGGCCGGGTCATAGATTTTTTTCTTGATGACGGGCGCATGAAAATAAAAGCTGCCGGAAAAGAAAAAATGTATTATAAGGTTTGATATAAAGCCCGGAGTATTTTAAATGCACGCACATATAAAACAAAGAATAGAAAGCATCATAAACAATATTGCAGCACTTCCCACTATTCCGGAAGTTGCTACTAAAATCCTGAATATGGTAAATGATCCGAATGTTTCCTTTAAAGCTGTAGCAGAGGAAATCTCAAAAGATCAGGCCATGACAACCAATATTCTAAGGCTATGCAATTCAGCATACTTTAGCAAGGGAAAAGAGATAAGCTCAATTGACAGAGCAATTGTAATACTTGGTATAAAAGAAGTAACAAATATTGTCATGGTTGTAGCAACAAAGCCAATCCTTAATAAATTTGTTATTGGATATGACCTTGCTAAAGGAGAACTATGGAAGCAGGGGCTTCTTGTGGGAAATATGGCAAAGAGAATTGCTCTTTTGAAAAACCGCAGGGATATTGCAGATATAACCTTTACAGGAGGAATTATACACAACATAGGTAAAACCGTGCTTGCCCTGTTTGTTCAAAATACCTATAATGATATAATGAATGAAATCAACACAAAGGGCTGCACTTTTAGCGAGGCTGAAAAAGCCATAATG
>JBBAGC010000278.1:0-3724 GCA_041655115.1 Spirochaetota bacterium
TGGACGATATAGAAATTTGACTAATTTTGGGACAATGAATAAAAAAGACACGATGTCGGGATATTAAGTAAAATGAGGTATAATAAACCGACAATTTGTCGAATTAAAAATAAGTTAGCAGCAATTGAAGAACGAGAAAAATCAACATAAATTGGAATAATAATGACGACATTTTTAATTATCACAGGGATTGTAATTGCAATAATAATTGTAATGAATCTTATCAAAACGAAACCAAAAGAAAAGCCCAAGAGTGTAATGGATGCCTTAAATGAAGACCCAAAGTTTCAAGAAATGAAAGGACTTTTTGACGCTATGTCAAAACTGAATGAAGGCGGAACAGAAGAAGACACTATGCCTGACGGATATGGGGAATTTGGACATGAAGTTACTAATCCGATACCTGTTAACACAGTAATGGGAAATATGGCTTATTTGGGAAAACTTCGAACCCTGAATGGAGAGAAAGTTCAATATGAAAGAATTGGCTCAACAAGTGCTCCAAACATCGACCAACCAATTGATGCTTATGAAATTCTCAATAATGGAGAAGTAATTGCAACATTATACATAAGCCCGTACAATAAAAAAAATTCGGAAAGACCTCCAAAAGGATTTAAACTATCAGCTTTACCTTAATGAAACTTTCTCAAAAACAAGGAGAAAAGCTTGCGGAGTTTATTGCGGCTTTTATTATCAACGGTTTAATCTTTGGTATTGCGTCCATTTTCACTAAAATGACATTTGGAAGTTCAATGCTATACTCATTAATTAATGCAGTATGGATGCCTTTTCTTTTATTTCCTCTTTTACCTAAGATTTCTTCAGTTTTTGAAAAAAAGAACAAGTATAAATTAAATCCTTTATTAGATTATATCTCAGATTTTGAAAAGCGACAAATTGAGATTTCAAAAGAAGTTGAGAAATTAGAATTTAATGAACAAGAGCTTCTCAAAAAATATAAATACGATTGGAAACTGTACCGTAAATTTTTAAAAAACAACAAAATAAAATACTTGTATCACTTTACCGATAAATCGAATTTAGATTCTATTTTGAAACATGGCGGTCTCTTTTCAAGAAAACATTGCAACGAGAACAATATTGATGTAAGAAAACCAGGTGGTGATTCATTATCATACGAACTTGACAAAAGAGCGAGCTTAGATGATTTTGTAAGGTTAAGTTTTACCCCCAATCACCCAATGATGTATTTTGCCATAAATGAAGGAAGGATTGATAATCCAGTTATTCTGAAATTAAATATTGAATTGATTTATTGGAAAGACTCAAAGTACAGTGATTCTAATGCGACAAGTAAAAACAGCAGAATAGGAGAAAATTTCGATTCATTATCAATTATTGATTTTGACATATTAAAAAAGACTGATTATCTAAATGCCCCAACAGATAAAAAGAAATACTTTCAAGCAGAAGTTTTAATAAAAAACCATATTCCCATTCAACACATTGAGAATATATTTGAATACACAGAATGAAATAACAAAAGCTGCTAACAATGTATAAAAATAATAGCCGAGATAATAGTAAATTCAAGGGTTGTAGCCCGCTTCAACCTTTCTGTAACTTGACAGGATTGAAGCCCGCAATCGGCTACTATTCTTATACTTAACGTTGGGTGCAAGTGTGGAAAAACCGCATTAATCTTATATAGTTTTGACATACAAAAAAGAAATATTTGAAGTAAAGGCAATGCCTGCAAAGCCAAAAGAGCAGGAAAAAATTAAAAGTTGCGCCCGACACAAAACAGGGATTTTAAAATGAGAACTATAATCCAATCCATTATTCAACACGAAATACCAAAAAAGTGTGTTTTTGATGCCCATTCAATTATTGAGTATTTAATACAATATCATAGCGACATTTATTTATCAACACATCAAGATAATTGGACCACAGAATTTTATCACAGTGAAATCAGCAAAACAATCGCAACATTTGAAGGAAGTATAATTAAAAGACAAGGAGAAAGTTGGTCTTTGAATATTCATAATAAATTCTCTCAAAACGTATGCTGGATAAAATTGTAAATATATGAAACGACTTATAAATACATCATTTACGTTAATTAGAGAACATAAAAAAAGCCTTTGTTCTATTTCATTATTGTTTTTATTTATTATTTCCAGTTATTCACAATCAGCTCTTTCAAATAAGGGGAAGTTAAAAACCATTGTATATGAAAATAATGATTATGGAGCTATCGGATATGTCGACAAGAAAAAATTTCAGGAAGGCCAAGAACTAACATTTGTTGCAAAAGTTAGAATGTATGGTTTAGATTTAAACATGCAAGATACGATTGTCAGCGGCAGATATTATTGTGCTGATGATGGTGCTTCATATATTGACGGTATTAAGAAAATTAATAGAGGATTTGGTAATTCTATTATTATGAAAGGAAAATTTCTGATTACCAATAACAAAAATGAAATAGGAGTAACAGCAAATAAGAAAGAAGGAGATAAACTCATAATTCTAATTGAAGACCTTGCATTTTATAAGACGATTAATGATAATTATTACGGTTACAACGACACCATTTCTTTGCAAAAACTTACGGACAATAAATACTTTCTTAAAATCAATTATAAAAATTTGACATTAGAAACAACTATTCCTTTTGTTGTGGATAAAAATAGCAATTCATATGATTTTGATAATTACGTAAAAAAGTCTGAGCAAGTAAAATTGTCATTTAGAAACGGCGATTTATTTACTGGAACCGTTAAAGAACCTGGAAGTTATGATCATTATTCTGCTAATTTCATCCCTGATAGTGGAGAATATAAATATGCGACAGGTGAGGTTTTTAATGGCAAAATTTATTATAGCAATGTTTTCTATAGATTTCTGCCTTATAAAGGTTCAATAGTATTTACAGACGGAACTATTGATGATGAGAATTGGTTAAAAAATTATGTATATATTTTGTCTTATACGGAACAAGAAGATTTATTTCGGGAATGTAAATCTCTTACTGAACTACGTGATAAAACCAAAATCATATATGATAAAAAGAAGAAAAAAATAGAACAGGAAGAAAAAGAAAAAGAAAAAGCAAGGTTAGAAAAGCTACAAAAACATTTAAATCGTCAAAAAGAATTAGTTACAAAATATGGTGATTATTATGGAAACAAAATTCTAGAAGGTGAACTTGCTTTAGGAATGAGTCAAGAGATGGTTAATGAATATTGGCCTAAAAAACATTTCAATATCAGCTACATTAATAGAAATAATAATAAAATTGAAATTTGGGCATTTGATAAAAAAAAGATGCAGGGTGAAATCATAAAAGAAGGTAAAGACAATGGACAAGAAGACGGTGCTCTTGGTACAATTCTCATGCTAAATCTTTCAGAACAATTAGGAGGACTGGATGTGCCCAAAATGTTAGTTTTTACAAACAACAAATTAACCGAAATTTACAGATAAGAAACACCAGCACCCAACAACAAATATACGGCATTTGGCAGATAGTGCTAAAAATGAATATATTAACAATAAATAAAATTAGTAGTAATTTGAAAATATTGCCTTTCAAAATGCCAAACGCCGCATATTCAAATCGTTAGGCAACATAATAAAAGACAAAAAACCGTAGTATAAACTTTAAATTAAAATCAAATGAAGAAAACTTTAATTGGAATTGCGATTGTTACAATTGCATTTAGCTGTACGACACAGCAAAAAGTGGTGAAAG
>JBBAGC010000279.1:0-3702 GCA_041655115.1 Spirochaetota bacterium
GATATATCTCTGTAAAAAACACCTCATCAGCGTCTACAAAGGACTGTCCAAATTCCTCGGACAATAGCCTGGTTCTGGAATACCGGTGTGGCTGAAATATCACCACGATTCTCCGGTCAAGATTTTTTAACGCTGCCAGAGTAGCTTTTATTTCAGTAGGATGATGCCCATAATCATCATAAAAACAGATTCCATTTTTCTCCCCTATCTTTTCCAGACGCCTGCCAACGCCCCTGAAATTCTCCAGGCCATTGCGCAAAGCCTCATAGGAAACTCCAAGCTCAAGTGCAACTGCAATTACAGCAAGGGCATTGCTCACATTATGATTTCCAAGAAGGGACAGTCGAAAATCTCCCACCTTCCTGCCTTTATAGTTGCATGAAAAGCAGGTAAAGCCCTTATCCCTTTTAACATCATAGGCAGTAAAATCAGCGTCTTCACTAAATCCGTATGTATAATAGGGTCTTTCAATTTTGGGAAGCATTTCCCGTATAACAGTATCATCAATACAAAGAACAGAGTAACCATAAAATGGAATATGATTTATATAAGAAAGAAAAGCATCCTTTAGCCCTTCAAAATATTTGTAATAATCAAGGTGATCTGCATCAATATTGGTCACAATCCCGATGCTTGGAAAAAGATTTAAAAAAGTACCATCTGACTCATCTGCTTCAAAAACAATATATTTGCCTTCACCTGCACGGGCGTTTGAACCAAAGTTAAGAACCTTTCCTCCAATTATTGCAGTAGGATTTACACCAGCATCATTAAGCACTGAAGCAAGCATGGAAGAGGTTGTGGTTTTACCATGTGTTCCTGCAATACCTATTCCATGTTTAAGGCGTACAAGCTCAGCTAACATTTCTGACCTGTGAATAATTGGTATTTTTCTTTTTTGCGCTTCTATAATTTCAGGGTTAGTAAGATCTATTGCACTTGATGTAACCACAACATGGTAATCCTGAATATTTGAGGGGAAGTGACCAATGCACACCTTTACACCCATTGCCTCCAGTCTTTTGGTCTGCTCTGAATCCTTAAGATCAGACCCGGAAACCTCATACCCCAGGTTAACAAGGATTTCGGCAATTCCACTCATGCCTATGCCGCCAATACCTATGAAGTGCATTTTTTTTGAATGTCTAAACAACTCAATAACTCCTGCTTTTCAAAATTTCATTAATCTTTGAGGTAATTATATCTGCTGAATCAGGCATGGCAACCTTGCGTGCATTCTCTGACATGAGCTTGAGTTTTTTGGTAGAATTAAGCAGATCAAAAAGAGCAGGTGCCACTTTTTCAGGAACAGCATCTTCATTCATTATTTTTACAGCTGCACCTGCTTTTACAAAAGAATCTGCGTTTTTGTTTTGGTGATCCATTGCAGCAAATGGATATGGGATTAAAACAGAAGGCACGCCTGCTGCTGCAAGCTCCATCATAACCCCTGAACCTGATCTTGACAAGGCCACATCACAGGCATTATATGCTGTCCCTATTTTTTTAATATAAGGTGAAAGATAAATCGAACCTGCTTCAATTTCATTTTGTATTCTTTCCCTGTACTTTTCAAAGGAGTAGTCCCCTGTACTCCATATTATTCCAATATTTTTAAAGTCACCAGGGTACTGTTTTTTTAATCCAAAAACCAGCTCATTCAGCTTAAGAGCACCCTGACTTCCACCTATGACAAGTATAATTTTTTCACAGTGTCCCAGGTTAAAAACTTTTTTTGCCTCGTTTTTGGAAACACTCAAAAGAACATTATTCCTTATGGGATTGCCACAGTAAATAAATTTCTCCTTAAATTTTAGATATGTAACAGATTCCTTAAAAGTTCCAAAAACCACTTCGCAGTGCTTTTCAAAAACTATAGTTACTTTGCCTGGCACAGTATTTTGCTCACATAAAAAAACAGGGATTTTTTTTATTTTTGCTGCTATTAAAGCAGGAGCTGATGCATAACCCCCCATTCCAACCAGACCCTCTATATTCGTTTTTCTTATAATCCTCAAAGTTTTTAAAACTGAGCCAATAAATTTCATTACAAAAAAAGGAAACTTTAAAAAATTTCTGGTAAGCGCAGGAGCGCTATATGTAAACAGGGTATCCTGATCTATATCCGCAATAGAGGCAAAGCGAAGATCCTTTTTACCAGTAAGGAAAAAAGGCCTTAATATATCTTCCTCTCTGAACTTTTCGTATAAAGCTATTCCAGGATTTATATGCCCGCCAGTGCCTCCGCCAACTATTAATATATTTTTACTCATTATTCCAGACCTCTTCAAATTGAACTTCCCTAAAAGCAGCATCCCTGTATCTTGAAATATTCAAAAGGATACCAGATGCTATCATGCAGGTAATAAGTGACGAGCCACCATAGCTTATAAAAGGCAGGGGGATGCCGGTTGTAGGAAGCGAACCTGTTACTACCCCAATATTCATAAAAGCCTGAACCACAATAAGAAGGCTCAAACCTAAAGCAAGCAATTTACCAAAATCATCAGGAGCACCCACTGCTATGCGCACTCCCCTGTAAAAAAAGAAACAAAAAACAATAGCAACAAAAACTGTTCCAATCAGTCCAGCCTCTTCTGCAATAACAGCATAAACAAAATCAGTATGAGGCTCGGGTAAACGCGCCAGCTTTTGAGTACCAAAACCAAGACCCACTCCCAAAAGCCCTCCCTTTTTAAAAGCTGTAAAAGACTGAATAATATGATAACCTATTCCATATCTGTCATGCCAGGGATCTATAAAGGCCATAATTCTTTCCCTTCTGTATGAAACCTGGTAAATCAGCAGATAGAACATGGGAACACTTGTTAAAAAAAGAAAAACTATATAGAACAGGGGAAACCCGGAAGCAAAAAGAATAAATATTGAAACTACCAGAAGGTCCATTGCTGTTCCAAAATCAGGCTGCAACATTACAAGAATAAACATTAAGGCAATTATTACCATTGGAACAAGCAGCTGAACCAGATGATTTTCTTTTGTTTCAGATGAAAAAATTTTAACAAGATATATGACAACACATATTTTAACAAACTCCGAAGGCTGTATGCTCAAGAAAGAAAAACCAAGCCATCTTGACGAACCTTTTACACTATGCCCTACTCCTGGAATAAGAACAACTAGAAGAAGAACTATTGAAACCAGAAGCATAATTTTTGTATACTTTATATAATTTCTATAGTCTATTGCCTGGAAAAAAAGAAGCGCTGCAAAACCTGCAACAAACCATAGCATCTGCTTTTTCAAAAAATAAAAGGAATCCCCAAAAGTTTTATATGCATAGACCGCGCTTGCACTGTAGCAGGTTGCAACACCAATACCAGCAAGAACAAAAACAGTAATAAAAAGAACCAGGTCTGGTTCGCCCCGTCTTCTTGTGTCTATGACAGTTTTCAGATCCAAGAGAGTTCCCCATCAATTAATTTTTTTACTGACTTTTTAAAAGCATTTCCCCTTTCTTCATAATTTTTAAACATATCAAAAGAAGCACATGCAGGAGACAAAAGTATCATATCCCCTTTTTCTGAAAGAGCCATGGATTTAACAATCGCATCATCAATATTCTCTGCTTTTACAGTATTAAATCCATGAAATATTTTTTCAAATTCATCACTGGATTCTCCAATAAGCACAAGAGCTCTTACCTTTTCATTAACAATACTTTTAAGCCTTGAATAATCA
>JBBAGC010000280.1:0-3697 GCA_041655115.1 Spirochaetota bacterium
TCCATATTATCAGGTGTAAAAAAATGCCTTTTATCCGGTATATCCTCAACAACAATACCCAGCATTTCCTGAGCCTCCCTTTCCATTATAAGAATTCCAGGAACAATATCAGTTAATGATCTTATCTTTAAATTATCAGCAGGCAAATCCACACTTATAATTACAGGAATTTCCTTAAATCCCCCTTCTCCGGAAAAGAGGGTAAATATATATAGCATTTCCAGACCCCATTCATGCTCCTTTGTTGCCATTGGACAGGAAAGATGAAGAATTGAAATTCCCCGCATAGTCAACACTGTTTCATGAAGAGCATCAGTATTTACCTTAAGGTAAATAACCCTTTGAGTCTGCCTGTTAAAACAGCCATCATGTCTCTCCCTTACCTCAGAGCTTATAAGATCCTTGCCCAGTTTATCCGTTATAATTTTTATTACTTCATCATGATGCAGCGCCATTGCTTTTCTCCAGCATTTCAAGTTTTTCCCATGCCCTGGCTACACCATAAACTATTGCCTCAGGTCTGGGTGGGCATCCGGGAACATATACATCAACAGGAATATGTGCATCAACAGGACCAGCCATAGCATAGGACTCCTGAAAAACCCCCTTGCTTATGCCACAGCCACCCACAACTATTACCAGCTTGGGATCAGGCACCTGGGCATATACCCTGAGAACCTTGTCTTTTATCTTCTCAGTCATTGTTCCTGTAATAATAAGTACATCTGCATGCCTTGGTGTTCCAACAAGCTTAATTCCAAATCTTTCAGCATCATACCTTGGAGTAAGTACAGAGAGTATTTCAATATCACAGGCATTGCATGATCCTGTATTTATATGAAAGGCCCATAGGGACTTTTTAAGATATTTTAAAGTATCCTTTTTCATAAAAATCCCCCACCCACAAGCAGAAGGCATAGTGCAATAAAAATAACAAACCACTTGCTATAATCATTAAGATCTCCATTATGCAAAGATCTTAAAAAGTTGAAATACCCCTCCATGGATTTTCTAAATCCCCAGTAAAGATTGGAGGACTTAAGGCTGTAGTTGACCTCATCCAGATTTCCTGAATTATAGGGCTTTACCTGATCAGTATCTGCATTGTAGTCCTTACGAAAGTACAATCTGCCCCATATATAAAAAATTAACATTATAAAAAGTAATATCAAAAGCATTATAGCAGGGTACCAGAAAACCCCTATATCCTGCTTGAGAAGATGCTCTGCAAAATTCATAAGTTTAACCCCTACTTTAAGTTCACAAGCCCTGAAATTGCAGGCTCTACTAAATTATTTATAACTATATCAGGAAAAAGCCCCATAAGCACCACAAGTACACACAAAACAAGCATACCAATGGTCATGCCAAGGGGTATTTTTTTATCATTAACAATAAGATCCTCCCTGCGAGGCCCAAGAAAGGAGCTGTAAAAAACCTTCATAAATGAAGCAAGTGTAAGCACAGATACAAACATTGCTATTATAGAAAGCATGGGGCTGAACATATAAACACTTTCATAAATAAGCAGTTTAGATGCAAACCCGTTAAAGGGCGGAATCCCGGAAATAGCCAGAGCGCCTATAACAAAAGCAATTGTAGTAAAAAGATCCTTGTGTGCCAGGCCTATCATTGAATCAAGGTTCCTTGTGCCAAACCTCTTCTCCATAACCCCTGCTGTAAGGAAAAGCAGGCTTTTATAAAAGGCATTGTTCATTATATGAAAAATCCCTCCTGCCATTGCAACCTTTCCAAATATCTGAAAAGCCTGACCATTGTCATTGTTAGTATAAACAGCAATGCCTACACCAAGTCCAAGGAGCATATACCCAACCTGCGATACTGAATGAAATGCCATTAGCCTTTTTACATCGTGCTGTATAAGAGCCATTGATACACCAATAAACATTGAAAAAACTCCAAGAATAATAACAATCCAGCCTAATGTTGTGTTATTGATTGAATTGACAATTCCTGACAATGGATTACCAAAGAGTGAAAAGCTTATTCTGAAAAGCGCATAAAGGCAAACTATGCCTGCTGTTTTAAGCATTACTGTTACAGGCGTGGGAGCTTCAGAATATGTATCAGGAACCCAGATATGCATTGGCACTGCACCAGCCTTCATAGCCATTGCTGAAATCATAAAAACCAGAGCTATCCTATCCAATAAGGAGTGGCTAAGAGAAAGATTAATATACTCTATGTTAAACGAGCCATACTGGGCATAACAGAGACCCACGCCAAGAAGAAAAAATGTTGTGGCAATTGAGCTTATAAGAAGATACTTAAAACCCGCGTATGGAGGATGTTTTTTCCATGTAACATATGACGTAAGAGTTGCACCAGCAATAGATGCAACTTCAAGAAAAACAAAAAAGTTAAAAAGATCATTTGTAAAGGTCATGCCAAGAAGACCCGCAGTAAGAAGCATAAAAATTACTGCAAAATAATTTGTCTTCCCATCCTCTTCAATAAAACCTGTTGAGTAAATGTATGAAGTTAAAGATACAATACCAATGATTATGGCAATAAAAAGGGAAAAACCATCTATTTTAAGAAGTATCCTTACAGGAAAATCAAGCCCCTCAGGTGTAGCAACAGTGGGATCAATAGCTCCAAGCGCATAATATATAATACCCCCATCAAGAGATACTGATGGAATAAGAGAAAATATCATTATATTAACAGCAATAAAAACAGCTGTTACCAGGAAATTTCGAACCCTTGGCCCTGCTCCTGCAAAGCCTAAGACAGGCAAAACAAAGGCAAAGAGCAAAGGAAGAGTTATTATTATTACAGGAATATGTTTACTCATTGTCTTCCACACCCTTGAGTCTTCTTATATCCAGGGTTCCATTTGCCCTGTATGTTAAAACAGCCATGGTTAATATCAGGGCTGTGGTTGCAAAACCTATTACAATATTGGTAAGTATAAGAGCCTGTGGTGCAGGGAGCACCATTTTAAGTTTACCCAACGCAGGAGCTGCATTAAAAATTGGTGCAGTTGCATCAGGCCTGTATGCAAGGGTTATAAAAAAAAGATTAACAGCACTTGAGGCAATATTAAGACATATAACAATTTTTACAAGATTGCGTTTATACAGCACCCCTGCAATTCCTATAAAAAGGAGTACAACAACTGTGACATATAAAGTAATATCAGACACCTCTTTCCTCCCTGCTCTTCCCAGACCTGCCCTGATAAAGGGCTCTGTTTAAAAATATAAGTATAATGCTTATTCCGCTAAAAACTTCAATACCCACAGCAATGCTTAAAAGAGGAAGAATTCCTGCAGAATTCAAATATCCCGGATTGGGACCCATTTCAATAACACGGCCAAAAATCATGGGATCCCCATTAGCAAGGAAATTCATAAGAAAAGAAGCCCCAAGCCCTGCAAAACCAAGACCTATAAAAAGGGTTAATCCAATAGATTCAAAATAAGCAAAAATTTTATATGTGTTTTCAAAATTTTTTGTCATATATGAACTTACAATAAGGAGTGCAGTACCTGTACCAAGCACAGCACCACCCTGAAAGCCTCCACCTGGTGAAAGATGGCCGTGCAAAACCAGATATGCGCCAAAAATCATTATTACAGGATAAAGAATAAAAGCCCCTGTTGTTATAATTCTTGTTCTGTTAATGGGAAAACCATCGTCTCCCAGAAGATTGGTATTCGGTGCTGTTCCA
>JBBAGC010000281.1:0-3681 GCA_041655115.1 Spirochaetota bacterium
ACCCTTGCAAAGGCTGAATCTGTTGCAGGGAATAATTCCTTTGTGCTTTTTCAAACAGGAAGTATTTATTATCGCAATAAAGACTGGAAATATGTGTCCTATTTTGATCGTCTCTTTGATACAATTAATAAGAAAAACCCGGATGCTGTAAAACCTTATATACGCGCTTTTTCTATTCTTATGCACGCTCATTATGATAAAAATAATTATTCCAGATCCCTTGCTGTATCTGAAACAATTAATGAATTTAAAAAGGATTATGATGCCTTAATAATTTCTGCACGTTCAAACTACTATCTTTCTAACAATGACAGGGCAATAGAAATATTTGAAAGCATATCCCTTAATAACGAAGACAGGCTTCTCCTTGGCAGTGCCTATGCCAAAAGGGGCGACAAGGAAAAGGCATCAGCAATATTAAAAAATTTATTATACAATACTGATTTAAAAGATAAAGCCTTAAAGGATAGATATCTGCGTCCAATTGTAGAATCAATAGAAGCAGAAAAAACTGCTCCAGATCCACCAGCTCAAGGTAGAGAAGAAGCAACCCTGTAGATTATAATCGTTTCATAAAAAAACAGAAATATGATAAAAATAAAAAACTTAACCTATACCATACCAGAAAAACCTGTAATTGATAATATTTCACTGACATTAAAGGAAATGGAAATTATAGGTATTTGCGGACCACCTGGATCAGGAAAAACAACCCTATTACAAATTCTTGCCGGCAAACTAAAAAATTACACAGGCTCAATTAAACTGGATGAGACTGAACTATCTTCAATTCCAGTAAAGACCCTCAATAAACAGATAGGGTTAGATGACACAGATAAAAAAAAATATAATGAGGAATCAACTTTATATAACTTTATTTTAAGTGGAAGATGGCTTTACAAAAGATTTTTAAACCCCTATGATGAAAAGGATCATCACTTAACTGAGGACATTATCCAAAAACTTCATCTGGAAAATATTAAAAACAATAAATTAAAAACCCTTTCTCACTCCTGTTTGCAATTAACTAAAATAGGAAAAATCCTTGCCTGTCAAAGCAGTATCACGCTCCTTGACAACCCGGAAAAATGCCTGAACATCAATCAAAGAAAAAACATATTTACTGTTTTAAAAAAATACATATCTGAAAACAGGAGAATTATAATAATAGCTTCTGGTGATATTAACTTTATGACAAATCTCTGTGATAGAATAATTATAATGGATAAGGGAAAAATTATAGAGGATAAGCGCCCTGAGGATATATCAGCTGAAATAATGGAATCTGTATTTAAAACAAGGCTTGTTATGATTAAAAATATTATTACAGGTAAAAGCGAATTTCAGATTATTGAAGAATAAGCCAGTTTTAAGTATATAACTCTACTTTGTTATAGCCCTCCTCAACTGATGCTGCAAAAATAAGATGTCTATATGCTTCAATATAATCAACCTGCTCCATAAGATCAGTATCAGCAGCTACAATAATCACCCTGTTCCCCTTGTCCCTTGCATAATATGAAACCTCAAGAAGAGCACTAAGCCCTCCAAAAGTAACAAAATCAATATCTTCTGCATTTATAAGAAGATTATCCCTTTCAGTTAAATTATATGCTACTGACTTAAAAGAATCAGCTGTATTAGAAGTGAGATAACCTGAAATATCAAGAATATTAAGACCTTCAAACTCCCTTAATGAATAATTAAGTGCCAAAGCCATAAAAGCCCCCTTTATATATCACCCCATATTTTCCCTATATACCTGGCACTTCTGTTTCCTGCCATAATGTCCAACAGCTCTTTATTGTGAGGAGGCAAGATGGTAATATTAGCAATTTCCTCTTTGGTAAAAAATCCAAAATCATAAAGTCGCTGTTCTGCACCAAGCTGATAATCCCCTGAAATATAATTGCAAAGAAAACAGACATTCAAAATCTGGCGCTCCCCTGAGGGAAATATTGTTTCCGAAATAAGGAGCAACTCCTTTACCTGAACTTTAATATTAAGTTCCTCTAAAAATTCACGCTCAAGCGCTTCTGTCAGAGATTCACCAAAATCAACACCACCTCCTGGCAAAAGCCAGTAAATATCCCTATTTTTTTTATGAGCAACAAGAAGCAGCTTCTCTTCATGAATAAGAACACCTGCAACTCTAACCCTTATATCCCTACCCTGTATGGTCAAATTGTTCCACCATTTTCATTTACACTTTTAAGAATAAATTCAGCAGCATTCATCTCTGCCTTTCTTTTACTTGAGCCTGTGCCAATTGCTGCCTCTTTGCCATTTATTATTAGTTTTACTATGAACTCTTTTCTATGATCCGGTCCCTTTTCCTCAACAACCTCATATACAGGCCTTTCCTTGTATTTTTTTTGCACATATTCCTGAAGAGTAGTCTTGGGATCACGAAGATATGACATATTGTCGATTCTTTCTATTTCCTTTCTAAGATAGGATAAAATAAACTTCCTGGAACACTTTAAACCAGAGTCCAGATAAACTGCGCCAATTAATGCCTCAAATGAATTAGCCAGAATTGATGTTCTGTCCCTTCCGCCACTCTGCTCCTCTCCTTTGCCCATAACAAGAAAACTGCCCAGATTTATTTCCCTGGCTATTTTTGCCAAAGTTGTTTCAGAAACAACCGCTGATTTTATTTTTGCAAGATCACCCTCAGGATAGTCATAAAACCTTTTATAAATATATTCATTTACAACAAGAGCAAGCACGGAATCTCCAAGATACTCCAGCCTTTCATTGTCATTCATTTTTCCATTACCTGACTCATTTACATAGGATCTGTGAATCAAGGAATTGCTAAGGAGAGATTTATCTTTAAATTTAACTTTAATTCTATTTTGAAGTGCAGCCAAGTGCCTGGAATGATGTTTTTTCTGATGCAGGTTATCAGGGTCTTTTTTTTTATCAGTCATGATATATGTTTTATGCGTTCATGCAATCTCTAAACTTTTTCCAATATAATCATAAATGTCTTTCAAGGTCAAAAGCTTTTCAGCGTCTTTATCCGTAATCTCAATATCAAACTCCACTTCAAATGCTATAATAAGCTCAACATTATCTATAGAGTCTGCCCCCAGATCTTCAAGAATAGAAGCATCATCTGAAAGTTTATCAACTTCTATTTCAAGTTGACGCGCTATAATACGATTAACTCTTTCAACTACATTATTCATATTTCAACCCATTAAAATAAAATCAATAATATTCTTTATAAAAAACTAATCATAGTTAATAATTGAATATTTTGATTGTCAAGTTATAATAAGAAAAGGGACATGTTACAGTCCCTTTTCTTATTAAAAAAAAATAATTCAGATTAATCATCTATTTTTACTTTTTTTTCAACTACCAGCACATTTTTGTAATAGCCACACTCCGGACAAACTCTATGAGGCATTGTGTAAGAACCACACTTGGAACATGGCCTCAAATTTGGCACTCCAATGGCTTCATGGGCTCGTCTCATTCTTGATTTGGATTTTGATTTTCGTCTCTTTGGTACAGCCACTTCATTACCCCATGTATTAACAAATTTTAATAATCCTGAATCTCATCAGCATAAAAACAGACTATAATTCTATTTTAATAAGATAAATCTGACAGACCCCATTATATGTCAAGTGATATTTTATAAATTAATTCTGATTAAAAGACATT
>JBBAGC010000282.1:0-3681 GCA_041655115.1 Spirochaetota bacterium
AAAGAGGAAGGTGTAATTCTTGTTGATGTAGCGGATTCCAAGAGGCTCCCGGTAACACCATGACATTAGATCCAGCAGAGTTTTTTGTGCTGCTTAAAAAGTTTTATGGGCCTCAGGGATGGTGGCCTGTCATCTGCCCTGAAACAGGAGAAAGCCGATACTATGTAATAAAAAAACCCGACTATAATGAAGCTTTTGAAATAATAATCGGCTCAATTTTAACACAAAATGTGGCCTGGAAAAATGTCGAAAAAGCTTTGTTTAACCTTAAAAAAGCAGAAATGCTTAACCCTCATGTTTTAAAAAAAACACCTGTAAATTTGATTGCGGAAAAAATAAGGCCTTCCGGGTATTATAATCAGAAAGCCATAAAAATTAAGAATTTTATTGAGTGGTTTGAAAAAGTAAATTTTTCATTTGAACCTGTTTTAAAAAATAAAACTGAAAATATCCGCAATAACCTTCTTTCTGTAAAAGGGATTGGACCTGAAACTGCTGACTCCATACTGCTTTATGCATTTAATCGTAAAATATTTGTAATAGATGCCTATACCAAACGAATATTTTCCAGGCTTGGGAATATAGATCCTTCCAGCAGCTATGAAGATGCACAAAACTACTTTCATTCTACTGTTCCTGGGAGTGCAAAGCTGTATAATGAGTATCATGCCTTAATAGTGGTTCATGGAAAGGATGTTTGTAAAAAAAAGCCTCTTTGTGATAATTGCTTTATTAAATCGCACTGCGCACACAGCTCTTCTGTTGAGAATTGACAAAAGTTTTTTATGTACTTTAGGCTGTTTGATTTTGCAGTAATTCATGTTTTGATCTTGACTTCTCATTTTAAAGAATTAAGATTTCAACTTATGTTTTTATTTCAATATTTACCTATGAGGTAATTCCTGTATGAGTATTCGCAGCAGTTTAAAATCAACAAAAGAGTGGAATGACCTTTATGATCATTACCTTGATATTAAGGATGTTCACTTGCGAAGTCTTTTTGAATCAGACCCGCTTCGTGGAGATTATTTTAAAATAGAGGATGAATCAATATATTTTGATTATTCCAAAAATCGGGTTACAGCAGAAACAATTAATCTTTTATTAAACCTTGCTGAAAAATGTGATCTTGAAAATGAAATAGAGCGTATGTTTACAGGGGAAAAAATTAATGAAACAGAAAACAGGGCTGTTTTACATACTGTTTTAAGAAACACCAGTGATGCTTCTTTTATTCATGAAGGAAAGGATATTCTCGCTGATGTGCGTGCAGAGCTTGAAAAGATGAAAACTGTTTCTGAAAAAATTCGTGCAATTGAATGGAAGGGTTTTTCTGGTAAAGCAATAAAAAATATTATAAATATAGGTATAGGCGGATCAGATTTAGGTCCTGTAATGGTTTGTGAAGCGCTTAAGGCTTTTTCCCACCCTGAATTATGTTTGCGTTTTGTTTCAAATGTTGATGGTACTCATCTGGCAGAAGCCCTTAATGGGCTTAATCCTGAAGAAACCCTTTTTATAATTGCATCCAAAACCTTTACAACAATGGAAACAATGACAAATGCTGAAGTTGCAAAAAAATGGCTTCTTGATATAGCAGGGGACAGCTCTGCTGTTGCAAAACATTTCCTTGCCCTTTCCACAAACAGTGAAGCTGTGAAAAAGTTTGGTATTGATCCTGAAAATATGTTTCAGTTCTGGGACTGGGTAGGGGGGCGCTATTCCCTTACATCTGCAATAGGGCTTTCAATAATGATATCAATAGGCTATGACCGTTTTATGGAACTGTTAGATGGCTTCCATGCTATGGACAGGCATTTTAGAAATCGGCCTTTTGATCAGAATATTCCTGTAATAATGGCTCTTCTTGGAATATGGTATAATAATTTTTTTGAATGCCAGTCCTATGCGATTTTACCCTATGAACAGTATCTTCACCGTTTGCCAGCCTATCTTCAACAGGGGGATATGGAGTCCAATGGAAAGGGGATTACCAGAAATGGTAAGAGGGTTGATTATGATACAGGTCCTGTAATATGGGGAGAGCCTGGAACAAATGGGCAGCATGCTTTTTTTCAGCTTATGCATCAGGGAACAAAATTAATTCCTGCTGATTTTATAGGGTTTGCCAACCCTTTAAAGGGAACCAGGGATCAGCACAACAAGCTTCTTGCAAATATGATAGCTCAGGCTGAGGCATTTGCATTTGGTAAAACCTCTGATGAGGTAAGGAAAGAGGGTGTTGATGAAAAAATGGTACCATTTAAAACATTTGAAGGAAACAGGCCTTCTAATGTGCTTGTTGCTCCCTGTCTTAATCCTGAAATATTAGGTAAAATAATAGCTATTTATGAACATAAAATATTTGTGCAGGGCGTGATTTGGGATATTTATTCCTTTGATCAATGGGGTGTTGAGCTTGGGAAAGCTCTTGCTGGCAAGGTGCTGATTGAGCTGGAAGGGAGCAAAAAGCCTGCCGGGGATTCTTCAACTGCAAATCTTATTAGCTACTGCAGGAGAGAAAAATTTGAATAACAGTGTTAATAACTATTCTGACAAAAGGGATGATCTGAATATAAAGGAGATGTCCCTTAAGTTTAATATTATAAAACAGGAAGCAGATCATGTTCGGGAAAAGGACAAGATTCTTATAAGGGAGCTTTTCAGGAGTTTTAGTCCCAGAAATATTCTCTTGGGAATAGGGTTTCAGCGTGCTTATGGCTCCCTGCTTTCAGGGGATTATTTTGATCTTTTTAAGCTTGCAGACAGGCATTTTATGTTTGTTTTTTCCGACATCAGCGGACACGGCCTTCCTGCTTACACTACCTTGATAAGGCTTAGATCTGCAATTATCCTGGCTGTGATGGAGATGCAGAGCATACATGCAAGAACCGGTATTATTGATTATCCCTATCTCATAAAGAGTATAGCCATAAAGTTTACTGATATTATGGATCATTCAAATTCCAGTGATTTTGCTTCTGTGAATTTTGTTTTTCTCCAGGAGAGTGCAGGGGAAATAAAACTTCGTTTTTTTAATAGAAGTATGCTATTCCCTATTATTTTAAAAAGGGAAGGAGATCAGTCTTTAATATATAATCTTAATAATGAATTTAAAGGATGGAAACCCAGAAAGGGCTATCTTCTTGGAAGTGATATAAAACATGTAACAGGGGAAGATGATTATTATTTTACACCTGAATGTGTTTTTGAAGTGAAGCAGGGTGATAAAATATTCTTTTATACTGATGGAATAACAGAAGCCTTTGATCATAAAACAGAAAGAAGTCAGTATGG
This sequence comes from Spirochaetota bacterium, assembly GCA_041655115.1. Lineage (GTDB taxonomy): Bacteria > Spirochaetota > UBA4802 > UBA4802 > UBA5550 > JBBAGC01. The sequence continues at coordinate 3,298 of JBBAGC010000282.1, forward strand.
CGAGGCACGTCTGGAACAGAAGCTTCTTGAAATGACGGATTTGCCACCGCAGCTTATTGTTAATAATATTTTTGATTCAGTTTATGAGTTTATTGGAAATCATGAAAATCAGAAAGATGATATGACTGCAGTAATTGTAGATCTTCCTTATAGGGTATAGTTTTTTAAGACCTCTTTAATTCCTTATTGACTTATAAGCAGCTTTTTAATTATTTAGCAAAAGTATAATTTAAAGTGCAGGGCTTTTTGACTGCTTTATTTTTTTGATGAAAATATGGGGGAGCCATGGAAAAAATTTTATCTAAATTTAACGATCTTATAATAAAACACGATAAGATTTCACCGGATATTATTAAAGAGAAAAATGTCAAGCTGGGGCTCCGT
>JBBAGC010000283.1:0-3679 GCA_041655115.1 Spirochaetota bacterium
TCAGGAGGGGAGAATTGCCGGTGCAGCATGCTATCTTCCATTAAGCGATTCCAAGCTGCTTAAGAAGCAACATGGCGCAAGGCACAGGGCAGGGCTTGGCATAGCAGAAGAGACTGATGCTCTTGTTATTGTTACCTCAGAGGAGAGGGGTGAAATATCAATTATGGTTAATGGCAGGATATTTTCTGCAATAAAAAATCCTGATCTTAAAAACATTATTCTCTTTTTTATGAATCCTAAAACAGCATATGAGGAGAAATATAGTATTTAATGAAATTTGATATGAAACGTTTTGCAGAGTTCTCTAAGAGAACCAATCTTGTGGCCAAGCTTGTTAGTATAATTCTTGCAATTATTCTGTGGGCCTATATTACCAATACCCATAGTGGTGACATAAAATTTAATATTCCTGTGGATTTTAAAAATATTGATGATTCCTTCATTGTTTCCAGAGTGTCACAAAGAACCGCAACTGTAAGGCTTTCAGGTCGCAAGGATGATCTTAGAAATGTTCGTGCAAGGGATATTCAGCTTTTTGTAAATTTAGGCAAGGCTAAAATCGGAGAGTATTCAGGCTATAATATTGAGTTAACCAGAAACGATGTTCCTGATAAAATTAATATCAATATCCAGCCTGATGAAATCAGGGCTCTTGTAGAACGAAAAATATCCAAAGATGTTAAAATAATACCCAAGTTCAGCGGTAATCCTGAAAAGGGTTTTCATGCAGGAAAGGTAAAGCTTTTTCCTGAAACTGTTACATTGACTGGCGCTCCATCAAGGCTGAATGAAATAGAATCAGTTTTTACCAGGGATATTTCACTTGAAGGGATTAGAGATGATATTCAGAAAAAAATTGATATTCAAAAATTTGAACAGGAAGGAATTGAATATAGTACAGAAAATGTTAATGTAACAATACCTGTGATTTCCTATGCTGATGTGGCTCAGCAGGAGGTTCCAATTCTTGTAAAAAATGGCAAAAAAGGTTATATATATACTTTGGAAAAGGAGAATGTACATATTCACTTTGTTCCAGAGAAAAAGAAAAAAGCCCTAGATTACAAATTAGCCGCTTTTATTGATATGGCAAACTTTGGCGAAAAATATTCTGAACTTGAAACTCAGGATAAAATAGAGTGGCTTGCAGACGTGCACATAGAGGGAGATAGGCCTGATATTAGAGAAAGGATTATATCAATAACACCTGATAAAGTTTTGATTGTAATTACAAAAGAATAAATAGCTAATTCGGAGATTGTAATGATAATAAGATTGTTTCAAATGCTTTTTTTTGTTTTTTTAATATATTTAGTATTGGGAATAGTGAAGTTTATATTCAGGGTGGGAAAAACAACTGCTGAAATTAATAGCAGACTGGATGAAAGGAAAAAAAAGGCCTATAATAAAGGCAAAGCTGGAAAAAATGGCGGGGTTATTGAACTTGATAAGGATCAATATAAAGTTGAGTAGTATATGAAAAAAATTATATTATTAATTGTCCTTTTTAGTTTTTCTGTTTTTGTTTCATGTGGAAAACCTGGAGGCGAATTTGCTTTTAAGCTGCCTGAAGATAAGGGTTATAAAAAAATAAATTCCACTCCTGAATTTGACAGCAATGTTGCTGTGAACTGGATTTTTACTTTAAGCTCTGTGAGGGGCAGGGCTGATTATGGTATTATTATATTAAAAAAGGAGCTTGTCTGGGTTGATATTCTTGCTTATACAGATTATACAGATTCAGAGAAAAAAAATATATATGGTACTATAAAGGATCTTGAACCTGGAGATTACAGGCTCATAATTACAGAAATTGAAGAGGATGATCAAAAATCTATTGGTGAAATTGAATTTTATATTTATACAGATGAGGATATTTACTGAATTTCTTTTTCAATAATTTTTTCAATATCTCCTGAATTTTTAAGAGAATCAAGGATTTTGTAAAAGGATTCCCCGCTTTTTTTTAAGGTTTCAATTTTCCCGCTGCTTTCCTCAATATATTTTTGAGCAGAATCCGGAATACTCTGCCCATTATAAAACATGTATGCTGTGTAAACTATCATAATAATCAAAAAAAGTACTATAATTTTAAGAAGCCTTTTAAGAATAGAATAAACCAGCAGTGAAGCTAATAATATTCCTATAATAACCATAATGTTGTTTGATAAAAGGGAGTTGATAATATCTGTCATGATAAAAATTTTCCTGATTTTTTAGTTGCATTGAAAAACAGTGCTGTTAAAATTATTTAGATTTAATAATTAAGCGCAATACATTTTTGAGTCAATTATTATTATCATAGGGTTTAAATAATTAAGGGGGAATTATGGAATTAAAAAAAGTGTTACAAAGGGCTGTTTTTCTTGATCCTTTTAACGATTTTAATGAAGGGGGCAGAGAATGCGAAATACGAACAGACCCATTAACAGGTAGAAACTCCAGGGTTCTTTTTTTCCCAATACGCGATATGCCAGAGCCTGACCTGTCTTTTCTCCTGGAAAAAAATCCTCAATTTTGTCCTTTTTGCCCGGAAAATATTGAAAAAATCACTCCAGCCTTTAATCCAAATCTTTTCAGTGAAAAACGCTATAGGGTAAATGAGGCTGTCTGTTTCCCTAATGCTTTTCCCTATGATGAAAATGGTGCTGTAACAGTGATGATGGATCAGCATTTTGTTGTTATTGAAGAGTTTACATCTGAAATAATCTCTGATGCAGTTAAATGCTGCGTGCTTTACCTTGATGATGTAAAAAAAGGCCAGCCAGAGGCAATATATCAGTCAATTAACTGGAACTATCTGCCCCTTGCAGGAAGCTCAATTTTGCATCCCCATCTGCAGGTAACAGCTTCCAGTATTCCTACCAACTATTATTCAGATGTAATGAAAATAAACAGCTTAAAAGACGGCAATGTTTTTGATAAGCTTTGCATATATGAAAAATCAAAATCAGAAAGGTTCATAAAAGAAGGAACTTATTTTAACTGGCTTGTTGCTTTTGCTCCTCAGGGAGTTTTTGACGTAATGGCTATTTCAAAGGATTATTTTACTCCTGCGGATCTTACAGGGGAAAGGCTGGATGAGCTATGTAAAGGGATATTAAAAATAATGATGTTTATTAAATCCAAGAATCTTTATAGCTTTAATATGTCCCTGTTTTTTGCAGATGGTAAAACAGAATTTAAACCGCACATGAGAATGTGTCCAAGGACTGATATTCCGCCTCTTGACACAAGTGAAATCAATTATATGAAAATGCTTCATAGTGAGCCAATGTCAACAATGAAGCCAGAGGATGTTGCAGCTGAACTGATTAAATTCTGGAAATAGAATTTAAAGGCGGGAGTTTATAATCCCGCCTTTATGCCTGTGTTATTTAATCAGAATAACTTTTTCTTCAACAGGTATGTTTTTGCCACTTAATTGCATAGCCTGTTTTACAAGGCTGGGCATGCCACCGCAGCATGGAACTTCCATTCTGGTAATTGTAATCTGTTCAATATCGCTGTTTGTAAAAATATGCGTAAGCTTTTTTCTATATTCTTCAATATAAGGGTCAAGCTTGGGGCAAAACATTACCACTTTATTATCTTTCATAAATTCTTCATGAAAATTTCCATGGGCAAATGGCGTACAATCAGCTGCTACAAGGAGTTTCAGGTTTTTTCCTTTAAAAAT
>JBBAGC010000284.1:0-3672 GCA_041655115.1 Spirochaetota bacterium
GAGAAAAAAGAGCTTTTAAGGCTTTATAACCTTGGACTTGCCTCATATAAGCAGAGGAAGTGGGAAGAAGCAGTAAGTTTTTTTGAAGAAGCCCTTAAGGTTTATCCTGATGATGGGCCATCGGAAATTTATCTTGAAAGATCAAAAAAATATATGGAAACTCCACCAGGGGATAACTGGGATGGTGTTTTTACAATGACCTCAAAGTAAAAATTTTATTTATAAGCGTTTGTATAAGATTAAAAATAGTAATTGCATATAATCTTTATTTAAGGAAATAAATAATGGCTAAAAAGATAATCCAGGTTAATAAAAATCCTGTTTATGATATAGGGATGATATCAACAGTATTTAACAAGAATACTGAATTTATAGGTGATCTTACATTTAAAAAATCTCTCCAGATTAATGGCAAGTTTGATGGTGAAATATCATCAGGCGGTTACCTTGTAATTGGTGAGGAGGCTGTTGTTAAGGCTAATATAAAGGCAGATACTGTTATAATTAAAGGTACAGTTTACGGAAATATTGAAGCTGTTTCCAGGCTTGAGATTCATACAAATGGGAAGCTCTATGGTAATATAAGGACAAAGAAGCTCGTTATTTCAGATGGTGTGGTCTTTGAAGGCAAGTGCGAAATGATTAAGCCCTATGAGAAAAAAAATCGCAAGGGTGATGATGAAACTGACGGAGAAAAAACTGCCTGATAAACGAAATTACGAATAAATATTGGGTATAGATATATGTCATTAAAAGAAGCACTGTTTTATAGCAAAGAGACTCCAGTGCTTAGATGTTCTTTATGTCCGCATAACTGTTTAATTAAAGAATCAGCAGCAGGTATTTGTGGTGTAAGGAAAAACCTGGAGGGGATATTATATTCTGAAAATTACGGACGTGTTACATCCCTGGCAATGGATCCCATAGAGAAAAAGCCACTATACCATTTTTTTCCAGGATCACAAATACTTTCCATAGGAACCAGGGGATGCAATTTAAAGTGTCCCTATTGTCAAAACTGGTCTATTTCACAAAATGCTTCTGCACCATCATCTTACAAAAAACCTGAAGAGATTGTAGCCCTTGCTGTTAAAAACAATTCAGCATCCATTGCATATACATATTCAGAACCTGTTGTGTGGTACGAATATGTATATGATACAGCCCGCATTGCGCATAGCAGAGGCATTAAAAATGTTATGGTTACCAATGGTTTTATAAATGAAGAACCTTTGATTAAGCTTCTCCCATTTATTGATGCAATGAATATTGATTTAAAATGCTATGATGAATTGAATTATAAGAAGTTTCATAAAGGCGGACTTGAACCTGTAAAAAATACAATAAAAACTGCCTATGCAAATGGGTGCCATGTTGAAGTAACCACACTTATTGTAACAGGGATAAATGATAATCATGACGAGCTGATTGAAACAGCTGAATTTATTGCTTCTGTGAACAAAGCTATACCCTGGCATATTTCCAGGTATCATCCTTCCTATAAATATGATAAACCTGCCACAAGTGTAGAGCTTCTTGTAAATGCTTATGAAGCAGCATCGAAAATACTGGATTTTGTTTTCACTGGTAATCTCCATGGAACAAGTATAGGCAGTGATACAATTTGTCCCTCTTGCAAAAAACTTATAATCAGCAGAAGTGGGTATCATACTGTGATTAAGGATCTCAATGGGAGTAACTGTGGTAATTGCGGATATAACCTGGGGGTCAGAGCATAGACTGGTAAATGGGGGGTCAGAGCCTCAATCCCTTTCAGGGTGCTTAATAACAGATAAAAATGAAAACTTTTAATAAAATACTTATAGTGGGTGCTGGTGAGGCTGGGATTGCTCTGTTTAAGGAGCTCAAGCAGAGAGGATTTGACCAGAGGATTGTGGGATTTGTAGATGATGACAAGGATAAAATTGGGTCATTTTTAAATGGGGCTCTGGTTTTAGGACCTGTATCTGAAATCAGTAATTTTTGCCATGATTATAGGATTACAGATGTAATTGTAGCAGTGCCATCAGCCAGCCCTGCCTTTATTACTGATATTATTTCCTCTGTTATGTCATGCAGCCTGAGCATAAATCTTTACATAGTTCCTGTAGCTGAAAAGTTTTTTGATTCTGTTCCTATTTTTCCTTCTTTGAAACAATTCGATTATTCCGATATCCTGGAACGGGATCAGTTTACCATTGACATGAATCTTATGGAGAATTTTTTCCGGGGGAAAAAGGTGCTTATTACAGGTGCTGGCGGGAGCATAGGGTCTGAAATATGTAGGCAGCTTTTAAAATTCAGGGTTAACAAAATAATCGCACTTGGCCGGGGAGAGAACTCTATTTATAATCTTTCACGCTCAATGGATGGATACAGCAAAACAATGGGGGATAATTTCCCTGAATTAGCATATAGAATTGCTGATGTTAAAGATTTCAGGCTTCTTTCTCAAATATTTAAAAGAGAAAAACCTGATATTGTTTTTCATGCAGCTGCTCATAAGCATGTTCCACTTATGGAATTTAATGAAGCTGAAGCTTTGCAGAATAATGTGCTTGGCTGCAATAATGTTTTAAAAGCTTCACTGGAGCATGATGTTGAGAAATTTGTATTTATTTCAACAGACAAGGCTGTAAAACCTTCCAGCATTATGGGTGCAACCAAGAGAATGGGGGAGTTGATTACGGGATATTTCAGGCATAACCTGGGGCTCAATACTGCTGTTGTAAGATTTGGGAATGTTCTGGGAAGCCGCGGATCAGTTATTCCGCTTTTTAATGAACAAATTGACCATGGTGGGCCAGTTACAGTTACCCATCCTGATGTGAAGCGATATTTTATGAGTATATCAGAAGCTTCTCTTCTTGTGCTTAATTCAGGTGCTTTGTCAGATGAGGGGGAAATTTTTGTGCTTAATATGGGTGAGCAGTTCAGGATTTCTGATATTGCAGAAAAGATGATTTTACTTAGGGGGCTGACCCCAGGAGAAGAAATAGAGATTGAATACACTGGTTTGCGTCCAGGGGAAAAACTTTTTGAAGAACTTTTCTATAAAGATGCAGATATTCTTGAAACAGGGAACAGAAGTATATTTCTTGTGAAAAAAGATAGTACAGATATATCCGAGGTCCGTTACAGGGAACTGATAAGTGCTATTAATGATGCAATTTGGGAAATGAATAGTCTGGAAATAAGAGATTTTATTAAAGAATTTCTCCCTGAATATAATCCATGATGAGTAAAAAATACAATGCTCTGACCCTCTTATGAATTTTAGGCATAAATGGCAATTCTTTTAAGATAAGCATCTTCATATTTTAAAAATTTCTCTGAACATGACTTGAATGAATCCCCAAGCTGTAGATAAAATTTGTGCCTGGTGATTTTGATTTCCAGCTCAATATTCTCATTAAGATAAATATTGATAAAGCCTACATAGTTTTTTCTTGGGTTTGATGATAGCCCTTTTCTTACAGGGTTGTAGCCGATATACCATAAAAGCCATAGTAAATATTGCTCCGGATTGTCTGATTCTTCAATAATTGTTGAGCCAAATCTTTCATTCCAAAAAGGACCAGTAGACCCTGTTGATTTATTATATTTTTCTGCTATGCGGGCTTTGATATATTGCATTATTTGAGATACTGATTCATGATCATCTATAGTTTG
>JBBAGC010000285.1:0-3641 GCA_041655115.1 Spirochaetota bacterium
TATTATAATATTAAAGGGCTTTATAATTCAATAAAGCCCTTTTTTTATGTTTATTATTGAAAATAAAGCAGGATAAAAAAGATCAATTTCTATAAATTTTTGAAATTCCTACAAAATTAAAAAATAAAATACTATTCTCTTTTAGTAAAATTACTCCAAGCCACCATAAACTTCCATCAGAAGAGTATAGGCACTGTTAATTTCAATCATCTTCTCTATACTGCCAAGTTTATCTGGATGAAACTCTTTTGCAAGACGATGATACCGCAATTTGATGTTTTCCAAACAGGGGCGGGTCAGAGCAAAGAGTGCTGCTGCAGCATCAACCTCTTTTTTTCGTGAAGAATATATTCGTATGCCCCTGGAAATTTTTTCAAACACGGATATATCACTATTTATATTTTCCTTGTTAATGTAAAAATCTGTTAGAAAATCAGGTTCAGGAAGGTTCCATAAAAATTTTTTGTGAAAAGAACATAAATGGCTTCCTGTTTCAGTTTTTTCAAGACAGTAATTCCCGGACTTTTCATTATACCAGGAGCATTTAAACATAGCCGGCATTTTTATTAAACGAATATATAAGGGGCTTATGTGCAGATAAAATTTTTTGCTGCCCAAAGTTTTTCTTAAATTATAAAGCACAAAAAAAAGTGAAAAATGTACAGAAAAAATATCGTGAGAAAACCCAGGATAGGAATAGACAGATGCCAGCTCCTTTATAAGAAAGGCCTCACTTACAGGGCCTTTTTGTTTTTCAAGAATATTTATAACATGCTCATCCCTGAAAGGAATGAGTTCCCTTGTAATAATCTGCCTGCCTCCTTAATGAATTTATGCCTTATTACCATTTGATACTATTGTAAATGGAGCCCTTGCCTGCATAACCCTGGATAAAGGAGGAACATCCTCTGTGATCCACACATTTCCACCTATTTCAGAGCCCTTGCCTATTGTTACACGCCCAAGCACAGTTGCACCTGCATATATTACTACATCATCCTCCACAATAGGATGTCTAAGTATATCCTTTATAGGCTGCCCCTTTTCATCCAGGGGAAAACTTTTAGCCCCAAGAGTAACTCCCTGATATATGCGGACATTATTGCCAATAATACAGGTTTCACCAATTACTGTACCAGTACCATGATCAATAAAAAAATATTCACCAACAGTTGCCCCAGGATGAATATCTATTCCTGTTTTGGAATGGGACATTTCAGAAATTATCCTTGGAATAAGGGGAACCTTTAATTTATAAAGTTCATGGGCAATTCTATGATATGTCATTGCCAGCATACTGGGATAGCAAAATATTGTTTCAGATACATCCTTTGCAGCAGGGTCGCCTATAAAAGCGGCCTTTGCATCAAATGCAAGCATTCTTCTTATATCAGGGATCTTCTCCATAAACTGCATTGTTATATCCCTGGCAATCACTTCACAGTCTGCACAGCTTTCCTGGGACTCCTCTGTGCAGGTAAAACAAAAACCGCGCTTTATCTGCTCAACCATGGTACGATAGATTCTGTCAAGCTTTGCCCCTGTATAATAGGGAATTGTAGTTCTGTGAATTTCCGCATTCCTGAAATATCCGGGAAAAAGCACAGACCTTAACAGCTCAATACCTTCTTTTAATTCATCAATTGAAGGCATGGGAACATGGTGTTTCGGTATATGAAAAACATCCTTGTATAGATTCTGATCCGAGAGCTTATTTACAATATCATTAAGCTTATTATCAAAGAAGGAATCTTTGTAGCATTTTTTCTTTTCCATGTTAATACTCCCTGAATCTGTTTATAAAAAGATTCTCATGTCAGAATCAATAAAGATTCAAAAAAATCAACCAAAAAGGAGGATATTTTCAAATACCCAAAAATAAAAAAGCCATACCCAACAAGGGAATGGCTTTTTTATATTAATTTTTTTTGAATAAGTTAAAATTCAGAAATATTAGAGTCCCTTAACGTCTTTAGGAGTAAAATAATCCTGGGTTCCAAAGGGATCCTTGTACTCCTGATCTGGCACAAAATTAAGCTTATGAATACCCCTGTTTTCTGTGTATTGCTTTAAATTTAAATTAATTTTTTCAGGAACTATAACTCCGCCCTTTGCAAGCGCCTGACGCAAAAGAGATTCTGTTTTATTTGCAAATGCCAGGGAATCAGCTAAGACCCTTGAAGCTTCTGTTGAATTATGAAAACCCATGGAGTTTTCAGCTGCAACAAAATTAAGCCTTAAAAAAGCATTCATATAACTCTCTTTTGCTTTTTTATACATAGCCTCATCAACAGAAACACCCTTTTTCTGATTTTCATGTGTTATTTCAAAAAGCCTGGCAGCTGTTGCAGTAGCATAACCAGCTCTGGTCAAAAGAGAAACTGTTCTTTCCTGAATAGTAAAAACCTGTTTTCTCAGCCAGTCAGCTTCCTCTGTATGGCATTGTGCGCATGCAACAAAATCCTGCTTTAATGGACTTGTTACATCATGCGTTGATATTTTATACGATCCCTTTCTCTGATAAGGCATGTGGCAATCTGCACAGGAAAGTCCGGCATTGGCATGTACGCTTCCGTTTGTGAAAAGCTCAAATTCCGGGTGTCTTACAAAGGGCATGTCAAAGCCTGTAACCTTTTGTGTCCACTCCTTTGTCCTGTGCCCGGAAAGCAGATTTTTTATAATAACCTCAATTGAAATGGCGCCCCATTTTCCTCCCTTCCATGCAAGCTCAACATCTCCAACCACTTTTTTATTTTCATCCCTGGGAACATAATAGGTAATATGACACTGGGCACATGCCAGGGTTCTCATCTCCTGGCGTGTTGGATCTTTTTTACCTATGGATTTAAGTCCATTTTCAAGATGAAGTTTATTTGTACGCAAAGACATATCAGAGGGAGTATGGCAGTCCATACAAACAGGTCCCAGCTTTCTCATCTTTTCCGGATACATATTAACAGCATCTGTAAACTTGGCTGTAAGATACTCCATGCCCTTTTTTTCTGTAAAGGATTTGTGCAATGACGATTTACACGCAAGGCATACTCCGCCAGGCCCTACCCTTGAAGGGTCTATTTCCAGTTGATCTATAATTGCATAATGGTGACCTCTGGGCTCATTAAATTCAACTCCAAAACCCCAGCCTTTAAAAAGCATGGCAAGATAGGGCATTTCACTCAGCTTGTCATATACCACCTTGTCTGTATCCCATCCCTTTTTATAAATGCTTTTCCCTGCTGGCTTGGGGTCTTTTGTTTTTTGCCATGATTCATAATGAAGCGGGAAAAATCTCCCCCATACTGCAGGATCAAATTCATCATCTGCAATTACTCCAGGCTGAAACAATTCAGGCTTATCTCCGCCACATGAGGTAAAAAACATGGTTGGTGCAATTAACAGCAAAAATATTATCACAAGAAAATTTCTCATAAATATACCTCTTTATTATCCTTTAATTATTTTTAATTATCATTAATTATCATTAATGCCTATTGATGGGAAAGTATGCATAACTTTCCTGTGGCAGGACCAGCAATCCCTGTCATCAGTATTCATAACAAAGACCATGTTTTCATGGCACCTCATACAGTTTTCCTTTACTACCTTTTTACCATGATTTGAAATTCTTAAATAATCCGAGT
>JBBAGC010000286.1:0-3589 GCA_041655115.1 Spirochaetota bacterium
ACAATGCGAAAATATATTAACCTTATACTTGTTCTTGCAATAGCTGGAACAGTTATTTCATCAATACTTCTTTTTCAGCACTATTTTCCGGAAACTGACATAGGGTTTTTATCCTGCAGCAATGGAATGATCAACAGGTGCGTGGCTCTTTCAAGCTCTCCCTATTCTACAATAATGAATATACCAGTAGCATCCTTTGGAATTTTACTTTACCTGCTAATTGCATTTATGACACTAATTGCAGATTATGCAAAGGGAGCATACTACATATTAATTCCTGGTGCAACTTTTATCCTCATATCATTTGCGCTTATTTCCAATTTAATACTTGGAATAATTATGATCTACACAGGTCATTTTTGTACGCTCTGTATTTCAACGTATATAATAAATATTGCTATTTTAATTCTGCTTGTTTTTTATTTTAAAAATCATACAAAAAAGGAGGATGTTTTAACATCCATAAAAAATTTCTTTCCTCCTCAAAGCAGTGACAAAAAAGCATTTTCTGCTTTGGCATTTATATCTGTTTTCTTTTTATCATTTGCAATTTTAACTGGTTCAAATATTGTCAAAACCAGATCAGGTCAGGATCCGCTTTTTGAAGAAAAAATTTCCTCCCTTGTAAATGATTTTTATAAAGAAGATCCCCTTACCTATGATTTTCCAAAAAGCACGCTCGTTTTAGGCCCGGATAATGCAACCTTAAAAATTCATGTATTCTCTGATTTCCTCTGTTCAGCCTGCTACAAATTTTATAATCATGAAAAATTTTTAATTTCAAAATATAAAAACAAAATACAGATAATATATTACCACTATCCCCTTGATGCAAAATGCAATCCATATATGGAAGGAACACTATACGACAACTCCTGCATTGCCTCACAAGCCATTGCAGAAGCAGCAGCAAAGGGCTTTTTTAAAGAATACCTTTATTTTCATTTTGCAGATTACAGATATATAAGCCAGAACTACTCCAAGGAAAAAGCCCTTGCAATTCTTGAATCAGCTGCAAAAAAATATAATATTGACTCTGAAACTCAAAGGAATTTCAAAGAAGCTCTTGATTCAAAAAACTTTAACAAAGAAATAAATGACCACATTGAAGCTGCAGAAAAACTAAAAATAGAATCCACACCTACAATTTTCATAGCAGGAAGGAAAATCGAAGGGGTTCCACCCAGGGCATTTCTTGACCAGGTAATAGAAATAGAACTTGAGCCTTAAAACAGATTTAACTCATTCCGAATCTTTGAGAAAAGTTATATTATTTTCCGTACACATCAACCCCCGGCGGAATAAAATTTTTTCTTTAGAAAATCCTTGGCCGCCGCCCCCTTAAAGAGGGCTAATTAATTTTTTTTATACTTTTTAATACACCTTTTTTATTTTAGCGTTTAGCAAAGTTCAATGTGAACAGAAATTTATCAAGTCCTCCAATGGGGGATTTAGGGGGTTCTCTCTTAAGATAAAGGGAAATGAGATTTATAATGTTTCCCAATAATTTGGAATAAGTCCACCATTTTATGAGCCAAAAAACAGGCTTAAAGCATTTCAACAGGATCAATGTCAACTTCTATGTAAACTTTTCCAGGCCTGATTTTTAAAAGGCTTTGCTTTATAAGAGAGGTTAAATCGTTCAAAGAAGAACCTTTCAGAATAATGTGATACCTGAAATTTCCTCCAATCTTTGCAAGGGGAGCCTCTGCAGGACCCAGCTTTTCTATGGCATAACCGGACTTTGCCAAAGCCACATCAAGCTGTGAGCTTAATTTTTCTGAAACCTCAATTACCTTTTCCACAACAGTGCCCCTTATTACAAGGCGGGCAAGGCGTGAAAACGGAGGGTAGTTAAGAATTTTCCTTAGCTTTAGTTCAGATCTGTAAAAACTCCAGTAATCCTGTTTTTTAATAAATTCAAAAACAGGATGGTTTTCATTTAATGTCTGAATAATCACGCGCCCCCTATGCTCACCCCTTCCGGATCTTCCGGCCACCTGAACCAGAAGTGCGAAAATCTTTTCCGAAGCCCGAAAGTCAGGCATGTGCAAACCTATGTCAGCCATAATTATTCCAGACACTGTTACTCCTTTAAAGTCAAAGCCCTTGGAAATCATCTGCGTACCAATAAGAATATCAACTTCATTGTTACCCATCATTTTTATAAGATCATCAACGGTATTTTTTTTCCTGGCTGAATCCTGATCAAGACGGAATAATCTTAAATCAGGGAACTCCTTTTGCACAATATCCTCAATCCTTTGAGTACCAGCCCCTATTGCTTTAATTGACTCTGATGAGCAATCTTCACACCTTTGGGGCATATCAGCTGCATAGGAACAGTAGTGACAAAGAAGAAATCCATTTTTGTGATAGGTCATTCCAATACTGCAATGGGGGCACTCAACTACCTTACCGCAATCCTCACACAAAACAACAGGGGAAAAGCCCCTTCTGTTAAGCAGATAAATAGCCTGCATCCCTTTTTCAACTGCCTGCTTTGTATAGAGTTTAAGCCTGGATGATATTTCATCCCTGCCTGAATTTATTTTAACAATTTCTATTTCAGAAAGAGGCCTGTTGCCATAGCGCTCCTCAAGTCTGTGAAGCATAATACTGCCATTTTCAGTAGCATAGAGTGTTTCTATTGATGGAGTGGCTGACCCAAGCACAAGCAGAGCATCCTCTTTCATTGCACGATAAAAGGCAATCCTTCTGGCATTATACCTGGGAGAGCTGTGCTCCTTATATGAAGCATCCTGCTCCTCATCAACAATAATAAGCCCGGGATTGGGACATTGCATAAAAACCGAGGATCTTGTACCAACAGCTATAGACGCTTCCCCTTTGTAAAAGCTTAACCAGTTTTTGTATCGTTGATTCGCTGTTAAATGACTATGATACAAAACCAGTTTTTTACCAAAAACCCGATAAAGCCTTTCATAGATCTGGGAGGAAAGGCCAATTTCAGGAACAAGATAAATCACAGACTTCCCTTTTGACAAAACATCAAGGGCAAGCTTCATGTATATTTCGGTTTTACCACTTCCGGTAATTCCAAAAATCAGGTGCGCTTTTTTATCACTGGAGGTAATTGCATTATACACCATTTCCTGGTGTTTGGTCAGATTAATATCCTCCCCTGTAAAAGGCATTTCCCTTTTAGCCCTGGGTCTGATAGATGTGCTTATTCCGGAGGGAAGCGCCTTGCTTAAAGCTTCCCCTGTAGATGAAAGATAGGAATCAGCTGTATACCTGGCAAGATCAACCAGGCGCTTGTCAAAAATCGATTCATTATCAACAACTTCAAGAATATCCTTAATCTCTACATTTTCAGGAAAATCATTATGCAAAGATATAACATAGCCAATAATATTTCTTCCTGCAAAGTTTACCTTGACTCTCATGCCAGGAGAAAGCTCAAGCCCTTCAGGTATGGAATATGTAAAGGATCTGTCAACAGGGGTGTTTACAATCACCTCTGCTGCTTTTAGGGGGATAGAATTGTGCATTATTTTTTTAATTCCGCGTATTTCTTTTTAACCAGCTTTAATGTTTCCCATGCAGGTCTTTTCAGATCATGATT
>JBBAGC010000287.1:0-3584 GCA_041655115.1 Spirochaetota bacterium
AAGGGAAGCTTCGCAAAAAGGGCCTCTTATTCTTATTCCAAGCCATAAAAGTCACATGGACTATATTATTATTTCCAGTCTGTTTTATCATAACAAGTTTATTCCGCCCCATATTCTTTCCGGTTCTAATTTAACTTTTTTCCCAATGGGTAAAATTTTCAGAAGGTCAGGTGCGTTTTTTATGCGCAGAACCTTTAAGGGGCTTAATCTTTATGCTGCTGTTTTTAAACAGTATGTAAAAACACTGGTTCATGAAGGCTATCCCATTGAGTTTTTTATTGAAGGTGGGCGTTCAAGAACAGGCAAGGTTGTTTCTCCCAAGATGGGTATGCTGAAATATCTTATAGAGGCTGTTGATGAGGGTTATAACAAGGATCTTGTTTTTGTTCCAATGTCTGTAAACTATGATCGCATACTTGAGGAGAATTCCTATAAAAAAGAACTTAAAGGCAGTGTAAAAAAGAAGGAGTCCACTTCTGGCTTTATTAAAAGTAGAAAGCTGATTTCACGAAAATACGGTACTGTTTATCTTGCCATAAATGAGCCATTTACCTTGAGTGAGGCAAGGGAAAAAATCAATGCTAAAAAGCAGGTTAAGGGCATTGATGATCTTACATCAGAGGTTGGATATCATATAGTTCAGGAAATAAATAAAACAGTTATGATTACACCTTTTGCAGTAGTTACTGCTGCAATCCTCTATACAACAACAAGAGGCTTTTCAAGGCAGGTTATCAAGCTAAGAATGGAGATGCTTCTTTCCTATATGAGGGAGGTTAAGGCCAAGCTTACAGCACCCCTTTATGATGATGAGAATATTGATGAAATAATCACTACTGCTTTTGAGTCATACATGGGTGATCGCATTATTGGCAAGGTTGAGCTGGAACCTGGCAAGAGTGAAAATGTAAATGAAGAGGATGAGCTTTATATTATTAATGAAGAAGAAAGAGCCAGGATCAATTTTTATAAAAACAGCATGATCCATGTTACTCTTCCAATAAATATGATATGCCTTGCTATTCTTAATGTTGCAGATGAATCAGGGAAAGGGGATAAAAGCAGTATAATAGCCGAGTTTGAGTTAATAAGGGGACTTTTTTCAAAGGAGTTTGTTTATGATGATACCCTTTATAATAGCGAAGCTGTTTATGATGAAACTGTTAATTATCTGGAGCTTCAGGGAATAGTTTCTGTAACTGCCAAAGATGTTACTGTTAAACCTGAAAAGCAGGAGTCCGTGAAGTTTTTTGCAGGATTGATACAGGACTATATTGAGAGTATGTACATTGTTTTGACTACAGTAAGTGATTTTGAACATGAGGCTGAAATTTCCAAAAAAGATTTTATTGTGGATGTACGAAAAAAAGGCATGAAGCTTTATCATCTTGGAGAGATTGAATGTTCTGAATCCCTTTCAATGGTTAATTATAACAATTGCATTGAAAAATTTAACGAAGAGGGAATTACAGTAATTAAAGGTGATGGAAAGAATCAGGAAATTCATATCAGCAATGATGATAAGCTTAAAAGGATTTCTGACAGCATATCCTCCTATCTTTCCATAGTAAAAAACAGCTGATATTAAAATATAATTCCAGGGCATATGCCCTGGAATTATATTTATGTTATTTAAGTTTTTTGTGCAGGTTTTTTATGCTTCAATTCTATCAATTATTTGATATTCAAAATTGTTTTGGTGGAATCAACATTTTCTTCATGCTGAATTTTTATTGCTTCAAGAAATATCCGGCTTGATGAGGGATTTATAATTTCCCTGTTGTAGCGGATTTGTCTGGCTACCCACTCCTGTCCTTTTACAAGAAGTTCAAGTTTTTCCTGTAACGAAGGAAGTGCCCTTATTTTTTCAACAAAATCGCCTGTTTTGTTTCCCGGTTCATGGCCAAGGCTTTTTATTAATGAGTCTAATATGTGGCAGTTCATTCCTTCATCCCGAAGATAGGCCTGCATAAGGAGTTTGATCTTTTCATCCTTAATTTCCGGTAATAGTTCACTTATTGTTTTAACTCCTGCCCTTTCAGCCTCAAGAAGTTTTCTGTAAAAGTCGGCTAAATCTTTAGTCTGTTTCTTATCCATAAATATACCCTTAATATTATATTCTGTTAAACTTTATTGTATAGAGAGAATATAAATACTGAATAGATTTAAGTTATATTTATTTGTTATTTTACTGTAAATCTGAATTTATAAAAATATTCATAAATGTGAGAATTATTAATACAAGCCGAAAAAAAGGCGCAGGGAATATCAAAGCTGATTAAAAAATATAACATAAAAGACAGGGATTAGCTCTTATGCTTTTTTAGACTTTAAAGTTCCTTTGCTGTTAATATTTTATCTGTTTAATAGCATTGAGATAAAAACATGTAAAATTAGTTGACAAAATAAAACCAATGGTTACAATGATTACCACTGATAATGTTTTGAAAGGAAAATATATTTTCTGGAGGATGGCAATGACTTTACCTGATAGAAATAACCCTTATAATTTTAATGAATTTCTTGAGTGGAGAAGAAATATTGATTACTATGGTGACGATTCTTTTATACAAAAGGTGCTTAAATATTATTCCGGTCATGCCTGGGAAGAGGCTGATAAAGAAGCGCGAAAAATTTCAGCAAAGGCCTCCTTTCGCTGGTGTGACATGGCTGAATCTGCTGCTGTGCCTGAAAAAAGACCCTATATGATGCACTATGACGGGCATCATAACCGTATAGACAGAATTGTGCGACCTAATGAAACAGAGATAATGGAAAAGGAAATATTTGGCGAGCGGCTTTTTTCGGATCAGTATTCGCCCTGGGTAAAGCTTATAGGCATGTTTATAATGTATCAGAATGGCGAGGCCTGTATAGCATGTCCTTTTACCTGTACTGAAGGGCTTATTAAGCTCCTTGAGAAGTATGCTGATACTCCTGAAACAAAGAGAATCCTTGAGCACTGCAAAGATGGTATTGATGGAGATGTTGCTATTGGCGCCCAGTACCTTTCTGAAATTCAGGGTGGTTCTGATGTTCCTGCCAATGTTCTTGAAGCTGTTCAGGACGGGGATGTGTGGAGGCTCTATGGAACCAAATTTTTCTGTTCAGCCACTCATGCAGACTATGCTGTTGTAACAGCAAAGCCTGCTGGTTCAGAGAAGGTGGGTCTTTTTGTAATGCCTTCGTGGCTTCCTGGAAATAAAGAAAAAGAAATTCGCAACAGCTATACAATAGACAGGATTAAGTGGAAGATGGGTACAAGCGAACTAACTACAGGGGAGCTTACCTTTGACGGAGCTGTGGCCTATCCAGCAGGGCCTCTTGACAGGGGCGTGGCAAATGTTGTTGGAATTGTACTTACATATTCAAGGTTAACAGTTGGACTTTCAGCAGCTGCTTTTATGACAAGGGCTTTCAGGGAAGCACAAAAGTATAGTGAGTTAAGGAAGGCCTTTGGTTTTACCATCGGGAATTTTCCCATGGTAAAGGTTCAGCTGGACGAAGTGGAAAAATTTACAAAAAGAACAACTGCCGGGGCTTTTAAACTGTATAGGGATTTTTTAAGTATTGAAGGCGGGTAT